>CAYOZW010000017.1:0-3855 GCA_964408495.1 uncultured Eubacteriales bacterium | reverse complement strand
TATGGAGAGCTTCTGGAAAAGCTCCTTCTGGGCCTCGATGATCCGGCGAATAGGATCGAGGGCCAGAGAGGCGGCCTCGACGACTTTCTCTTCCTCGATCTCAACGGCCTCGGCTTCGATCATGATGATCCCCTGCTCAGTGCCGATGACAACCATGCTAATGGGGCTCTTTTCAAGCTGCCCGGCTGTGGGATTGATCATGAACTGGCCGTCGACCAGACCCACCTTGACCGCCCCCAGCGGCGTCGTGAAGGGGATATCCGAAAAATAGAGGGCGGCGGAAGCGCCGATGATACCCAGCGTATCGGGCTCATGCTCCAGGTCGGCGGAAAGGAGCAGGGCGACAATCTGGGTGTCATAAAAATATCCCTCTGGGAAAAGAGGGCGGATGGGTCGGTCAATCATCCGGCTGACCAGGATCTCTCTTTCAGAAGGTCTGCCCTGACGCTTGAAAAAACCGCCGGGGATCTTTCCGGCGGCATAGGTGTTTTCCCGGTAATCGACGATCAGCGGCAGGAAAGGACGCACCTCTTTGACCTCTTTTTTCGAGGTCGCGGCGCAGAACATGATCGTCTCGCCATACCGGACCAGGGCGGACCCATCGGCCTGCCGGCCGATTTTCCCTATCTCGATGGAGAGAGGCCGATTGTTGATATCCAGAACGATAGTTTCAGACATGGGCATATCCAGAGGGGGCCTACTTGCGCAGGTTGAGCTTCTTGATCAGCTCTTCATAGCGAGCGGAATCTTCTCTCTTCAGAAAAGCGAGGAGCCTTTTCCTCCTGCCGACCAGCCGCATCAGCCCGACTCGAGAGGTGAAATCCCTTTTGTGGGTGATGAGGTGATTGGTCAGGGATGAGATGCGATCGCTCAGCAGAGCGATTTGGACGTCAGGAGAGCCGGTGTCCTCAACATTGACCCGGTTTTCCTCAATGATTTTGGCCTTCTGTTCTTGACTTAACACTCTTTATACTCCTATTCGGGTTCCCATTTTAGCAGAACTCTCTCTGAATGTAAATCGCTTATATTCAACGTGAAATGGTCAATCGGAGGCGATGGAAAGGTTCACTTGCCGGGGCTAAGGATCTCCTTGCGGCGGAGCAAGGCCCGGGCATAAGCTGAGCCCAAACCGCCCTGCGTGCTTTTGGCCGTCTCCAGGGCCTTTTCGACCTCGGAGAGGGACATCTTATTGATCTTCTTGCCACGCTTCGGCTTATCCTGGGTTTGTTCCGGCTTTTCTTCAGCCATCTGTCTTTCCTTTCTCTCGCTGGGCACGAAGCCCCCGAGAGGCCTTTAGTTTATAAGGATAGCAGAATTCCTTCCCGGCTGCAAGAGCCCTTGCGGGCTAGGACCTATTCTAGTATATTCAACTGGCGTGTATGGGCTATATTCTCTTATCCTCGTTTTGCTCCTGGCCATTTATGCTCCTGTCTATGCCCTCCGGATGAAGTTCGGGCGAAAAGAGAGGCTCTATCTCAGTGAAAGGCTGGGGATAAAGCTGCCGGGGGCCCTCCCCGGAGAGCCCTCCATTTGGATTCACGCCGTCTCGGTCGGCGAGGTCCTGAGTCTTCGCCGCCTGATCTCCGAGCTCAAGAGAAAGCATCCCTCCTGGCCCGTCTATTTTTCAACCTTGACCAATACCGGCTATAGGATCGCCAAGCAACAGTTGCCCGAGGCCGATGCGATCTTCTTGGTCCCGCTGGATTTGGGCTGGACAGTCCGGAGATTTTTTTCCAGGTTGCGGCCCGACCTGTTCATCCTGGCCGAATCGGAATTTTGGCCCCACCTCCTCAGACAAGCCAAGAAAACTTGCCGGTCTGTCCTCCTGATCAACGGGAGGATATCCCAACGCTCCTTCAAAAGATATTTCCGGTTCAGAGTCTTGGCTAAGCCTCTGCTGAGCCAGCTCGACCGCTTTCTCGTCCAGACCGATAGTGACCGAAGAAGGCTGGAGACAATCGGCCTTCCGTCCGAGCGGGTCGAGGTGGCCGGGAATCTGAAGGCGGATATCCAGCTCCCCGCGGTGACCCCCGAGGAGATCGAAGATCTCAAGAAAAAAATCGGGGTTCCGCCAGGAAAAAGACTCATTGTTGCGGGAAGCACCCATAAAGGCGAGGAGGAGCAAATCCTGAGGGCTTTTTCGGAAGCCAGGAGGTCTCATCAGGACCTCCTGGTGGTCATCGCACCCCGTCATCCACAGAGGTCTGCGGAAGTGCAGAGGATCGCTACGGGTCTGTCGCTCAGGGTTATCAGAAGAACCCAAGCAGATCCCGACCGGACCTGGGATGTCCTCATCCTGGATACCATAGGTGAGCTGGCTAAATTCTATGCCCTGGCCGACTTGGCGTTCGTCGGTGGAAGCCTGGTTCCCCATGGCGGCCAGAATCTGCTTGAGCCCGCCTATTATGCAAAGCCGCTCGTCTTTGGACCCTATATGGAAAACTTCGCTCCTCTGGCGGAAGAATTTTCCCGGTCGGGTGCGGCCAGGATTGTACGGACCCAAAGCGACCTGCAGGAGATTTTTCTGATGAACGACCGGGCGGCGCTGGAGGATATGGGGACGAAAGCGCAAGACCTCCTCAGCTCGCTTCAAGGAGCCACAGACAAGACTATTCAAATCATCGAATCGTTTTTGGAAGGGCCTGGAGACAAGGCTAAACCTAAGAAATGAACCAACCAAGCCGGATGATCGCAAGGCGGCGACGAATCGCCGTCCTTGCGATTGGATTCCTGTTAGCTGCGATGCTTGTTGGGGCACCCGCTCGGGCAATAGAGACAAAAAACGAAGACAAATTTGACCGTGCCTTCCTGGCCCGCTTCGGGCGGGATTTCAAGGACATCGTCTGTTCTCCCGTGCATTGGGGCGGGAAAAATTTTTTAACTTTGGCAGCGGTCTCGGGAGCCGGGCTTCTGCTCTTCGTCTTCGACCAAGACATCCAGGATTGGGCCCAGGGACGCCGCACCTCCGGCTCGGACAGGGCAGCGGCCTTTTTTTCATCTCTCGGCAACGGGGCAACCCTGGCGGGTCTTATCGCGGGCATCTATGTCGCCGGAGAGATCGGGAATAACGGCGGCTGGAGAAGAACGGCCCTCCTGAGCTTAGAGAGTCTGGCGGCCTCGGGCATACTGGCGTGGACGTTCAAGTTGGCTAGCGGACGGGCGCGTCCATATGCGGACGAATCGAGCCGCAGCTTTCATCCCTTTGCCTTCAAAAATAGCTATTGGTCTTTGCCTTCAGGGCATGCGGTCGCTTCCTTTTCCGTGGCCACGGTCATCGCCGAGCAGGTGGAGAGCCCGCTGGTCGATGTTCTCGCCTACAGCCTGGCGACACTCGTCGGGATCTCCAGGATCCAAAAGAACAAGCATTGGGCTTCGGACGTGTTTTTTGGTTCGGCCATAGGATATTTCGTGGCCAAGAAAATCTGCAATCTTAACAGTGGGAGGAACGAGAGCCGGGTCAGCCTCGGACTCGACTTCACCCGAGGCCGCAGGGCCTTGACTCTGAGCCTCGCTTTCTGATGAATGGACGGCACGCGCATGTGGCCAGGAGACACAACATGAACAAGCCATTGCCGAGACGGGCCTTCTTGAGACAAACCGCCAAGGCGGCGGCCCTCGCCGGACTGGGCGGCTGCGGCCCTTTGCTTCAGGGATGTTTTTCTAAGAAACAATTCGATAGAGTCATTAAAAACGGGCTGGTTTACGATGGCTTGGGCGGCCCCCCCGTTCAAGCCGATATCGGTATCGGGGGCGGTTTGATTCAGACTGTCGGGCGGGTGAAAGCTGGCCGGACGCGAGAGGTCATCGACGCCAAAGGACTGGCCGTTTCACCCGGGTTCATCGATGTTCACGACC
>CAYOZW010000016.1:10203-26260 GCA_964408495.1 uncultured Eubacteriales bacterium | reverse complement strand
TTCTACGCCGAGGCGTTGCGGGAGATCAGCGCCGCGCGCAAGGAAATCCCGGGCCGGCGCGGCTATCCGGGCTATCTCTATACGGACCTCGCCTCGATGTATGAGCGGGCCGGACGAATCAAAGGAAAGACCGGGTCGATCACCCTCATCCCCATTCTGACGATGCCCGAGGACGACAAGACCCATCCCATCCCCGACCTCACCGGGTACATCACAGAGGGACAAGTCATGCTCAGCCGGGAGATCCATCGAAAAGGCATTTACCCGCCGATCGACGTCCTCCCCAGTCTTTCCCGGCTCAAGGACAAAGGGATCGGCGCCGGGAAGACGCGCGAGGATCATGCCGATGTCCTCAACCAGCTCTTCGCCTGCTACGCCCGCGGCAAGGAAGCCCGCGAGCTGGCCCTCATCCTGGGGGAAGCTTCGCTGAGCGACCTGGACAAGCTGTTCCTGGGTTTTGCCGACGCCTTCGAGAACGACTACGTGCGCCAGCCGGAATTCGCCGCCCGGAGTATCCTGGAGACGCTCGAGCTGGGGTGGAAGCTGTTGCGCCGCATCCCGCGGCCGGAACTCAAGCGCATCCGGCCGGAATACCTGAACAAATACTATTGACCTGATGATGAAACGATGAGGCTCAACATCAATCCCAACCGGATGGAGCTGCTGCGGCTGCGGCGCCGTTTCGGCCTGGCCGAGCGCGGCCACAAGCTGCTCAAGGACAAACTGGAAGAGCTGATGCGGCAGTTCCTCGAGAATATCCGGCGGCTCTCCGAGCTCCAGCAACGCGTCAGCCAGACGCTGAATAAAGCCTTCCTTTCCTTTGCCCTGGCCCGGAGCGGCGGTTCCATAGCTGATCTCGAGCAGATGATCCCGGAGGGGAGACTCGTCCTCGAAGCGCAGCGGAGGCGGGTCCTCAACCTGGCCATCCCGGATTTCAAGGTTCGGGCGCTCGAGGTCGCCGACGTCGACCTCCTGAATACCGAGTCCGAGTTCGACATCGGGATTAAAAAGATGCGCGAAGCACTGCCGGAACTTCTGGAGATGGCCAGTCTCTGGAAAGCAGCCGAGCTCCTCTCGGCTGATATCGAAATCACCCGCCGCCGCGTCAACGCCTTGGAATACATCCTTATCCCCAACCTCAAGGAGACGGTTTCCTACATCTCCTCTCGCCTGGACGAGATAGAACGGTCCTACCAGGTTCAATTGATGAGGGTCAAAGAGATTTTACCGACGCACTGAGCGGTCGTTACTTGATGTAGCCGAGACTCCCGAGCTGTTCCAGGGTTTCGGGCGAGGCTTTCTCCTTGGCCCGGGTCACCTTTCCATCCGGATATTTTTTCTCCCGGCGGGCCGGGAATTCCTTCGTCGGGATGGCCACCTCGGGCCGGAGAGAATCTCCGAATCGACAAGCTCGTGGTGACAAAGTCGCCTCGAAGGGAACGACTCGGCCGGTCTGGGTCAAATTATTTTAAAATTTTTTTCAGCCGGAATTTTGGCTGGCCGCCGCCGGCGATGAATAAAACAATCGGCTCTCATGGCGAGCCTCTTGGAAGATCCATCAATTCTTTTTTTTCGTTCGCATTCCGTTCCCTCCGGTCGGCCTTTGCATTCGCCTTGTCGTTTGTAAATTGTCCGTTTGCAATCATTTGGAATAAACATGGGGGTTTCCTCCGGCGCTGAAGAGGATTCTGCTGGCAGGAATGGGGGGGATGGACTGCAGGAAAAACTTGTGGCACAAATATTGCTGTTGCAATTTTCCGATCAAACCCCACAATTTGTTGAGTCACTTTTCAAGGACACCCAAAAAATGGGGTCGAGTATTGACAATTGGGGAAATTGACCTATATTAATAAATGAACTGAAAAATATTTGAATAAAGAGAAAAGAAAAGGGAAAGACATCCAGGACTTCAGATGATCGCCCCGCCAAAAAAATCCATCCGCATACGGTAAAGCTCAGCAATCCTCCAATGAAAATCGCCTTCCTTTACAGCTCCAAGAATGGTATGGCTTCGTCCCAACAGGCGAGCCGGTACGAAGAGGTCCGTAGCGGGGAAGACCCTCCCCTTGATTTTCTCGCCGAGTGCGACTCAGACGAGACCATCGTGGCGATCGGCCAGGTGCTCGGCGAGAAACATGATGTCTTCCCGATCGAAGCCGATGAGAAGGCTTATCTCCGGCTCAAAAAGTTGAGGCCCGACCTCGTCTTTAACATCGCCGAAGGCCTCCTCGGGCCGAACCGCGAATCGCACATCCCCTCGGTCTGCGAAATGCTGGGGATTCCCTACACGGGCTCCGATCCGCTGACTCTCGGCATCTGCCTGGACAAATCGCGGGCCAAGGAGATCCTCGCCTATCACAAGGTTCCTACACCGGCATTTTGGGTCGTGGAGAACGGCTTGGGTATCAGCCTGCGGATCAAGCTTCCGGCGATCGTTAAGCCCCTTCATGAAGGCTCGAGCAAAGGCATCAAGGACAATTCGGTAGTGAGGAGCCGGCCGGAGCTCCGGACGCGGGTCCGCGAGATTCAATCGAGATATAAGGAACCGGTCATCGTCGAACATTTTTTGGCCGGGCGTGAGTTCACCGTCGGAGTGTTGGGCAACCCGCCCAACCTCGAAATCCTACCGATCGTCGAGATCGATCATTCCCAGCTGCCGCCGGGTGCGAATCCGGTCTATTCTTACGAAGCCAAGTGGATCTGGGACCAGCCGGACAAACCTCTGGAGATCTTCCGCTGTCCTGCCGAGCTCGATATCGATCTCAAGAACCGGATCGAAGACATCGTCAGGAAAACCATCCAGGTCCTGCGCATCAGGGACTGGAGCCGCATCGATATCCGGCTGGACGAACGGGGGGAACCGAATATCCTGGAGATCAATCCCCTCCCGGGGATTTTGCCCAATCCTGAAGAAAACTCCTGTCTTCCCAAGGCCGCCCGGACGGCCGGCTATTCTTATTCGGCGCTGATTCATCGCGTGGTCGGTGAAGCGGCAGCCAGGTGTGGAATTAAGGACCATGGAAAAAGAAAATATCTTGGTCGGAATCGCTTACAGTCATTTCAATCCAGCCCTCAGCCCTTCGAGCGACGGGCAGTCTGAAGCCACCGTCGCCGAAGTGGCCGATTCCATTTACGCGGCCATTTCCGATGAGGGGTATAACGTCACGGTCCTTCCTTTGCGGGAAAGCCTGATGAGCTTGCTGCGCCGCGTCAAGGAACTCAAGGTCGATGTCATCATCAACCTGTGCGAAGAATTTCGCAGCCGGCCCCAGCTCGAGTCAAACGTCGCCGCCATGTTCGAGGCCTTCGGTATTCCCTTCACCGGCTGTCCGTCCAAGGCCCTGGCCATCTGCCAGGACAAGTTCAAGGCCAAGGCGATTCTCAATGCCTTTGGACTGCCCACGGCCAAGGGTCGGTTGGTGACCTCAGCTGACCAGAAGGTCGACGTTCCTTTTCCGGCCATCGTCAAGCCCAACCAGGAGGACGCCAGCCTCGGTATCTACCAGGATTCGGTGGTTTCCGATCAAGCATCGCTCCAGGAAAAGGTGGGCAAGATCATCGGCGTCTACAAACAGCCCGCTCTGGTTGAGGAATTCATCCAGGGCCGGGAGTTCAATGTGGCCGTGCTCGAAACCGATCGCCTTCAAGCCCTCCCTGTATCCGAAATCGATTTTTCGGCGATGCCGGAATCGGCCCCTCATATTTGCAGCTATGAGGCCAAGTGGTTCGAAGACCACGTGCTCTATACAACGACGCCCGCTGTCTGTCCCGCTCCGATCGACGACTCGGTTCGTGATAAGCTCCACCAGTACGCCCTGGCCGCCTTCCAGGCGATGGGCTGCCGTGACTATGCCCGGGTCGATTTCCGTATGGGGAAAGACGGGCGGGTGGCTATCCTCGAGGTCAACCCCAATCCCGACGCCAGTCTGGACGCCGGCTATTGCCGGGCTCTGGGCGCCGTGGGCATTGAATATGCCCAATTCTGGGGACTGATGATCGAGAATGCCCTTCGTCGTAAGGAAGAGCCCTGGTTCAGCTCGGACGATGTGCGAATCGAGTATCCGGTCTTCTGGCAACAGCTCCTGGAGAACGCGGTGCGCAAGAAAGGACGGCGATGGTCCGGCCAATGAATCCGGAGGACAGGGAGATCGTTCTCGATATTGTCCGGGCCACCAAGATGTTCACTCCCGCCGAGATTCCCGTAGCCTGCGAACTGATTGACATCTATCTTGGACAGCCGGAGCAGAGAGACTATTTCTTGACCGTCGTCGAGAAGGAGCCCGGCGCTGTCGTCGGCTACATGGCCTATGGGCCGACCCCCCTCACTGAGGGGACCTACGATCTTTACTGGATGGCCGTGGCGCCCGAGCAGCAGGGTTTTGGATTCGGCAAGGAGCTAGTCAACTGGCTGGAAAAGAGGGTCGCCGAGGAGGGGGGCCGCATGGTCCTCATCGAGACATCTTCCCAGCCCAGGTATGAGCCAACGCGCCGGTTCTATGCCGGCCTCGGATATCAGGAGATTTCGCGCATTCCCGATTTCTATAGACAAGGGGATGACCGGATCACTTTCATCAAGCAGATAGCCTGAAGGAGTCGACGCAAGAAATGGAAGAAGGTTGGCAGCATCTTCTCAAGCATAGTCTTAGATCTCCGGAAGAGATCGCCCGCTTCTTCGACCTCGACGTCGCCAAGGTCAAAAGAATCGCCCGTCATTTCCGGGTTCAGATAACGCCTTACTTTGCCGATTTGATCAAAGCCAAGGGGGAGGCCATCTACCGCCAGGTGGTTCCCGACGTGGCCGAACTCGAGGAGCACGAGGGCGCGGCTGACCCGTTGAGCGAAGATGAAGACTCCCCGGTGCCGAGTGTTGTCCATCGCTATCCCGACCGGGTGCTCTTTCTGGTCTCCCATCTCTGCGCTTCCTATTGCCGGTTCTGCACGCGCAAACGCAAGGTCGGAGACCCAGGCAAGATCCATCCGCGTTTCACCGAGGAGGGCATCGACTATATCAGGGACCATCCCGAGATCCGGGATGTCATCATCTCGGGCGGCGACCCGCTCATGCTCGGTGACCGTAAACTGGAAACCATCCTCAAGCGTCTGCGGGCCATCCGGCATGTCGAGATCCTCCGCCTGGGCACACGGATGCCCTGCTTCCTGCCGCAGCGCATCACTCCCGAGCTCACGGCCATGCTGAAGAAGTACCATCCCCTCTATGTCAACGTCCACTTCAACCATCCCGACGAAATCACCGAAGAGTCGGCCCGGGCTTTGAATCTCCTGGCCGACGCGGGCATCCCGCTGGGGAATCAGACCGTGCTCCTCAAAGGGATCAATGATGATCCCGCGGTTATGAAGGAGCTGATGCAGAAGCTCTTGACCGTGCGCGTCCGGCCTTACTATATCTATCAGGCGGACTACGTCAAAGGCACGGCTCATTTCCGGACCCCTGTCGAAAAGGGGATCGAAATCATGCAGGCACTCCGAGGTTGGACATCGGGCCTGGCGGTTCCTTACTATGTGATCGACGCCCCCGGCGGCGGCGGAAAGATCCCGGTCTTGCCAAACTATCTTCAGTCTGTGAGCGACGATCAGGTCGTGCTGCGGAACTATGCGGGGGAGCTGTTTGTTTATCCGCAGGTCCGGCAAAAAAAAGAAAAAAGGCCGCGAATCACGCCCTGTTACAGCGCGCCGGCCTAGCCTTGGCGAAGCCCTCTTTCGAGAGGTTGCGAAGACGGGGGGGCCAAGGCTGGGCGGTAGAGGTTCCTCTTAATCAGATCATGATAGAGACGCCAACCCGGTCACTTCTCTGAAATAAGACGGCTCGCCGGTTTCAGGCGGAAGGCGACCTGTCGGCCCTGCTTCACTTCGCGCTTAGGGCGAACTCAGATACATAGCGGTCCAAGCCGACCTTGCGGACGATCTCCAGGGCTTCCTCATTCGTCAGCCCCCTGTTCTGTCGCAGCGATTCGAGGATGCGGATGATCGACAGGGCAACCTCGGCTGTCTGCCCGACCGTCCCTTTCCTATCCTTCATGAAACCGATAGCCTCGAAGAGAACGACGTTGGCTTCCCCATAAGTGATGGGTTCGGGGCGTCCGTACCGCTTCACCCAATCCGGCCGGGCAAGGACGTCGTTAACATGCGATTGGATAAGGTAGGTGGCCCGGCCGATGAGCTTGAGATTGCTCGGGCTGACGTTCGTCATGGTGTTGCCGATGACCCGGCCCAGTCGCGTCATCACCGCCGTGGAATGGGCGTTGAGGAGCATCTTCAGGCCGATTTGTTGACGGAGGCCGAAGGGATCGTCGTCGGCGGAGATCGCCAGGGGGACAAAGGGTCCGGAAGCGCCGGGGACGAAATCGGACAGCGTAGCGGCCGGTTTCTCTGCGACCGCAATCACAGCCAGCCGGGCGCCGCTTTTCAGGCAAAGATCGGCGAACTTCCGGAAGGGCGAAAGGGAATCATGCCCAGTCAGGGACTCTTCTCCGGTCAGGATAATGACCCCGAGATCATCCTTCTGCAGGCTCTTCTTCCGGGAGTCGCCCTCGGCGAAGGAGAAATCATAGAGGAACTGCTGGTCGTCACCCGCTTTCTTCAAGCTATCGAGAGCGGCGGTTCGCAAGAATGGATCCTCGATCTCTTCCTCAAAGGGCTTTCTGTAGAACTCCTGAGAGAGCCCTCGGAAGGGCCGGCCGAGAAACGACCGCCAGGCCTCTTCGAGGTCGGCGGCCGGTGTCCACACCTGGATCCAGCATTTCCTCTGCGGCTCGGCCGTGGTGTCGAGAGGGAAGAGGCGGAACGTCGGGCTGCGTTCGGTGCTGTCGATAAAGACGGTGATCAGGGCCTGCTCGGCGATATATGTAGAGAAGTGCCCCCTGCCGTAGGTTTCTGACTCAAGCTCCGTCAAGGCGGCGATGGCCGGAATATTTCTCTTCACCTCATTGAGGATGGCGGGGAAAGCCTCCAGCCTCTGGGCGAGGGTGAGGTCGTTCTTGAATCCCGCCCTGGCCATATTTTTAGAGGAGAGAAACCGGCTGAAGACCCGTTCTAGGGCTTCCTCGAGAGCGCTGCCGATGACGAAGGTCTCGATGGTCGTCGCCTGCATGCGGGTCGATCCGGTGATGGCCTGGGGTCCGGTGGTCAGGTTGATCTTGGTGATCCCGGGTTCCTCGATGACGCGGCGGCTCCGGGTGAAAGGCAGCAGCCGCTCGTCGGGATTGTTGTAAATGAAGAAGAGCCTCTTCCGGGTTTCGGCCGGGTCATAGTTATCATTCTCTTTCCATTGGTCGAGGGCGGCCAGGATGGTTCCGATGACCGAGGAAGTCTCGCCGCCCTCGGTGACGCAAACCACGGCGTCGCCGCACCGGATACCCCGGTCGGCAAGCTGGAGACGACCGATGAGCGGCAGGTCTTCAAATCCCTCCAGCGAGCTGATCAAGGCGCGGTCGGCTCCCGTCATCTCTCCGCAGAGATCTTCCTCGATGGTCGAAGATAGCTTGCCTTGGAGCTCCGGCCACAACTTCGAGTCGGTCTTGATCCTCCTCCAGAAGGGCCGCCAGAATGAGCTCTCCATTTGCTTGGCTAGGCGCCCGGTCGCGCCACAACCATAGATATAGATGCGCTTTTTCCCAAGAACGGCCTGTTCAAGGGCGTCGACAAGCGGCTCCAGAGCGCGGCCGTCCGAAGCCAATTCTTTGACTCGGGAGGTGATATCCTCGTCCACCGAAAACAGCATCTTCAGGCCTTCGGCCACGTCTTTCTGCAGGCGCTCACTCAGGTTCCAGGTCTTGGGATGGCGCTGCTCGGTCAGCAGGTTGTGGAGTTGGAATTGGGTCTTGTCATGGACATAGTCGATGGACTCCGGAGAGGCCTCGAGGCCGAGCAGTTTGAGAAGACTCACATGTCCCGTCTGCGGGGGAAGCTCCTGAGACCGAGCCGGATGGCCGGCCGCAATCCCGGTCATGACAATCAGCAGGACCAGCCGGCAAAAAAACCTGTTCTCACCCATATTGATGCTTGTCATCGAGGATGTCGCTCCTGGTCCAATCCTGGGTCCACTGACTCACCCGAAAGACCTTTTTCTTGCCCCCGACGGTCGAACAGACGATCCGATCCAGGCCGGCATTGATGATGATCTTCTTACAGATGAAACAAGGGAAGGCATTGATCGGCTTTTCCTCCCCGTAGATCGTCCCATAGATGTACATGTCTCCGCCCAGGAGGTTGACTCCGGCGCGGGCGGCGTTGATCACGGCGTTTTGCTCGGCGTGGACGCTGCGGCAGAGCTCATAGCGCTCGCCGTGCGGGATGCCCAGCCGATCGCGGAGACAAAAACCGTGTTCATGGCTGCTCTTGGTCTTACGGGGTGCGCCCACATAACCGGTCGAGATGATCTGGTCGTCCCGGACGATGATGGCGCCGATGGAACGACGGAAACAGGTGGACCGGCGGGCGACCTCTTTGGCGATCCCGAGATAATAGTTGTCTTTGGAGACACGATTAGGTTTCATAATAGACGTTCCTCGATTTGGCGGTGGAGGTCTTTCAACGTCCCGTCGTTGACGATGGTCAAATCGGCCATGTGCAAACAAAGGCGGAGTTGCTGACCGCTCCTCCCGCCAGTCATCTCTTCTTTTTCTTTGGCTCTGAATTCTTCGAGGGTCGAAGCCGATTCTGCGCGACCTCTTCTCTGAACCCTGGCATATCTCAGCCCGGCCGGAGCATCCACGGCAACCAGGATGAAATCGTCCTGACGGCGGAGGAAGGCGATTTCACGCGCGTTACGGATGCTGTCGATGACCGTCCGGCCCTCGACCTTCTCAAGAGCCCGGCGGGCCAGGACATCGGCTCCGCATCTTCGGCGCAAAGCGTTTCCGGCGGCGATCAGCTGGTCCCGGGTGCTTTCCTTCCCCCTCCGGCGGAGGTTCTCCCTGATTTCATCAGAAAGCGAAACATAAGCGTACCCCTTTTTCATGAGGTAGCTCGCCACCTCCCCCTTTCCGGATCCGTTGGTCCCGGTGAGTCCGATGAGGCGGTGGCGCAACGGAGGGTCGGGAATGGAAACGTCTCTTCCGGTCCGTTTCTGTTTTTTTGTCTGAGGGCGACCCACTCCCATCTCGATTATCCGGCGATGTCTTTCTTGGCCTTTTTTTCCCTCCGCACCGTCCGTTCCTTGCCGAAGAGAAAAGCGATCAGGATGCCGAGGCCGTAGAGGGCGAGCATGGGGATAGCCAGGATGCTCTGGTTGACCATATCCGGGCTGGGTGTGATCACGGCTGCGATGATGAAAACGGCGAGCACGGCGTACTTGAAATTGCGGACCATCCAGCGGGAAGTGATGATCCCCAGCTTGGAGAGGAAGAAGACGAGCGTCGGGATCTCGAAGACGAGCCCGACACCGAGCAGCATCTTGAGCGAGAGCCCGAAGTACGAGCCCACGGTAATAACCGGGTTGAAGTCAGACCCCAGGTTCAGGAAGAATCGGCAGGCCCAGGGGAACAGGATGAGATAGCTGAATAGCGCGCCGGTCAGGAAGAAGACGGTCGAGAAAAGAACGAAGGGGAAAACGTACTTTTTCTCCTTCTTGTAGAGACCCGGGGCGATGAAATACCAGATCTGGAGAAAGATGAACGGCGAGGTCAGGAAGATAGCGGCCAGGAAAGAAACTTTGATGTAGAGCATGAAGGGGTCGGTGATGCTGGTGAAAGCCATCTTCGTGCCCTCGGGCAGGAACTGGGTCACCGGACGGGAGAGGATCTCGAAAACCTGCTTGCTGAACAGCCAGCAGGGGATAACGGCGATAAAAAGGGCGACGAAGGAGTACCAGAGCCTTTTCCGGAGGTCTTCGAGATGCTCGAGGAAGGTCATCTCATCAGGAGATTTTCGGTCCTTCCTCATCCTTTTTTTCCTCTTTTTCCTCGGGGGCCTCTTTGTCTTCTTTGTATATATCCTGGGAGAGGTCCTTTTTCAGCTCGTTTTTTATATCCTTGAAGTCGCTCGCCTGGATCTCCTGCTCGATCTTATCCTTGATCTCATCCGAGGTCCTGCGGAACTCCCGGATCGCTCTGCCGAGGGACTTGCTCACTTCGGGCAGTTTCTTGGGGCCGAAGATAAGCAGGGCGATAGCCAGGATAATGAGCAACTCGGGAAAGCCGATATTTCCAAACATTTTATCCAGCTTAGAGTGCCCTCAAATATAGTCCCTCGCCTGCCAATAGTCAAGGAGTCGGCGGCTTTACTTTAGGGGGATGGTTTGCTAAGATAAAACATCAAGATGCCCATGAAAAAAAAGCTGGCCGTCGGTTTCCTATCCCTTTTCATTCTGGTCAATTTGTCGGCCCGGGATGAGGATGTCTGGAACCGCTCCATCGCCAAGTTTTCCAGTATTTTGTCCTTGATCGAGGCGAACTACTACCGCGATGTGGATCAAGAAAAGCTCATCTATTCCTCCATCCGGGGGATGCTGGAGACACTCGATCCACACTCCTATTTTCTCGACCCGGACAGCCTCTCCCGCATGCGCGAGGAATATACCGGAAAGTATTACGGCCTGGGCATCCAGATCCAGAAGCACGGGGAAAACCTGGTTGTCATCGCCCCGATCGAGGGGACTCCGGCCAGCCGGCTGGGGATTCAGCCGGGAGATGTCATCTCGACCATTGAAGGCGAAAGCACCAAGCCTCTGACGAGCTTCGATGCCTTGCAAAGGCTCCGCGGTCCCAAGGGGACCAAGGTCACTATCACCATCGTCCGAGAGGGCCTGGAAGAGCCCATCGAGATGACCATAGAGCGGGAAGAAATCCCCCTCCACAGCGTTCCTTACGCCTTTATGATCACGGACACCACCGGGTATATCTTCATCCGCAACTTTGCCGAGACGACGACCGAAGAATTCAAGGAAAAAATGACCCGGCTCTCCGAACAGGGCATGAAAGAACTGGTCCTCGACCTCCGCGGAAACACCGGCGGACCCTTCTTCCAATCGATCGAACTCTCCGATCTTTTCCTGCCAAAGGGGGATGTCATCGTCTCCATCAAGGGCCGAAACAGGATCTATAATCGGGAGTTCCGGGCCCAAAGGAACGACCAGTTCGAGAACATACCCCTGGTCATCCTGATCAACCGGGGAAGCGCCAGCGCTTCGGAGATCGTCAGCGGTGCGGTCATGGACAACGATCGGGGATACATCGTCGGCGAGGACTCCTGGGGGAAAGGATTGGTCCAGACGGTCTTCCCGCTGGGTGAAAACCTGGCGGTCGCCCTGACCACGGCCAAATACTTCACCCCCAGCGGCCGGTCCATTCAGCGAGATTACGAACATATCGAGGATTACATCCTTTACAAACGCGCTCCCGACGAACAGCGAGAAGTCAAGTACACGGCCAAAGGAAGGAAGGTCCTCGGTCAGGGGGGGATAGCGCCCGACTATGAAGTCGCATCCACTCTCAATGCCCTTACCCTCGAACTGATGAGCCGAGGAGCGTTTTTTGGCTATGCCCGCAAATTCGCCGCCCGGGAAACAGCTCTAGCCAAAAATTTCGTTTTTCCCGGCGACCAGAGGAATGCCGGTGTTGCCGGGAAGATCACACTGACCCGGGATTTCAGTGTCGACACTCCGGTCCTCGAGGACTTCAAGGGGTATCTGAAGACGGCCAGGATTGACTTCGACGAGCAGAGATTCGGGGAGGCCGAGCCGGAGATCAGGAGAGAACTGGGGCGGGAGATAGTCTCCTCTCTATGGGGCATCGAGGATGGGATGAGGGCTTATCGGAAGAGCGATGCCGTCGTGGTCAAAGCCTTGGCGATCATGCCCGAGGCATCGAAGTTCATCGCCGACAACGCTGCGCGTTGATAAGAAAAAAATTTTCGTTTTTGCTTTTCCCATGAGATCAGAGTGGAGGGTGCGGAGATGAAGATCGCTTTGGCATCCGACCATGCCGGGTTCGAGCTAAAGACAGGCATCATCGCCCACCTCGAAGAGAAGGGAGTGGTCTGCCGGGACTTCGGCTGCGGCCCTGGAGAGACTGTGGATTACGTAGATTACGGGGCCCGCGCCGCGGCCAGTGTTGTCCTGGGAGAATGCGACCGGGCTATCCTTTTCTGCGGCACGGGGATCGGGATGGCCATCGTCGCCAATAAGTTCAAGGGTGTCCGGGCGACGCCGTGCTGGAATCTCTTCACTGCCGAGGTATGCCGCAGCCACAATGATTCCAACTGCCTCACCCTGGGCGGGAGGACCCTCTCCCTGGAGGAAGCCATTCCAATCGTGGATATTTGGCTGAAGACTCCGTTCGAGGGGGGTCGGCACGCCCGGCGGATCTCCAAGATCGACGAAATCGAAAGCCGCAATCTCAAGGACTGAAAGAGGAGAAAAAGAGATGTCTTCCCTGGGTGAAAAAGTCGTTTCTCTGGCTCAGCGGATCGAGCAGAACAATCATTGGCGGCAGGCGGAATCGATCAACCTGATCCCCTCTGAAACAACCCCGTCACTGCTTGTCAAGTTGTCTGAGATCTCCGATCCCTCCGGTCGATACGCCGAGCATCGGACGATGAAGGGTGAAGAGGTTTACTTTTATCAGGGGACCGATTTTATCCGCGACGTGGAGATCGAGGCCCGGAACGAACTGGGGCAGTTCTTCGGCTGCCCGGACGTCGAGCTCCGCCCGATCAGCGGTCAGATGGCCAACGAGGTTGTCTTCAAAGGCATGGTCCGCTTCCTCAACCGGGCGCGGCCGAAGGGACAGCCGATGCGGAAGATGCGCTTAGTGATGAATAATGATCTCACTAAAGGCGGACATCTCAGCTCCCAGCCGATGGGCGCGCTATTCAATTTCGTCGAGGAAGATCCCGAGGCCGGAAAAGAGAAGGTCCTCAATTTCCCCGTGGCGGATGAGAATCCCTATAAGACAGATCTGAAAAAGCTGGGGGACCTCCTGGATCAGCATCGGCCGGAACTCATCATCTTCGGCAAAAGCATGTTTCTTTATCCCGAACCCGTGGAGTACGTCGCCCGGGTCGTCGACGGGTGGCCGGAGCGTCCGGTCATTATGTACGACATGGCCCACGTCCTCGGCCTCTATGGTGCTTTCCAGGAGCCGCTCAGTGAGGGCGCGGACGTCATTACGGGCAGCACCCACAAGACCTTTTTTGGGCCCCAGAGGGGCATCATTGCGGGGAATTTTCCCAAGGCCAGCCGGCTCCGCAACTTCTGGCTCGATGTCAAGAGTCGGGCCTTTCCGGGGTCGACGAGCAACCATCATCTTGGCACCCTGCTGGCGCTCCTGATGGCCACCTACGAAATGAATGCTTTCAAGACGGAATACCAGAAACAGGTTAGGGCCAACGCCAAAGCCTTTGCCAAGGCCCTGAAGAGCTACGGCGTTCCGGTCGAGGGCGACGAAAACGACGGGTTCACCGAAACCCACCAGGTCCTGATTCGGGTCCGCTCCTTCGGACTTGGGCAAGAGGTCGCCCGGCGTCTGGAGAACAACAATATCATCGCCAACTATCAAGCTCTCCCGGACGACGAGACCTTCCTGGATTCGAGCGGCATCCGGCTGGGAGTCCAGGAGATGACCCGGTTCGGCATGGCCGAGAAGGACTTCGATGTCGTAGCCGGATATATTGCCGAGGTCCTCGTCCGGAACAAATCGGTCAGAGACGAGGTCTGCCGGCTGCGGAGCGATTTTCTCGAGATGAAGTTCTGCCTGTCCTCCGAGGAAGCGGTGCCGCTGGCGGCCCGGATCCTGGAGAGCGTCTTTCCCCGGCCGGGATTCATCGCCGGCCTGGCCGAGGAGCTGACCAAAGGAAAAGGAAAGTGAAGGTCTTGGTCATCGGTTCGGGGGGGAGGGAACATGCCCTGGTCTGGAAGATATCCCAGAGCCCATTGGTGAACAAGGTCTACTGCGCGCCCGGCAATCCGGGAACGATGAGCGTCGCTGAGAACATCCCTATTCAGGACACTGACATACAGGGACTGGCGAAATTCAGCGCCGACAAAAAGATCGACCTTGCCGTAGTCGGGCCGGAAGTCCCCCTCACTCTAGGCATCGTCGATGAATTCGAAGGAAGGGGGCTCCGCATCTTCGGCCCCAGCCGGAAGGCGGCCGAGATTGAGGGCAGCAAGGTCTTTGCCAAGCAGTTCATGGATCGGCACCGACTCCCCACGGCGCGTTTCAAGGTGGCCGAGACGCCGACCCAGGCCCTCCGCATCCTCAAGTCCGGCGAATTTTTCTTTCCCCTGGTGATCAAAGCGGACGGCCTGGCTGCCGGCAAAGGTGCCATCGTCTGTCCAAGTCCGCGCAAGGCCGAGGAAGCGGTGGATATTATCATGGTTGAGCGCCAGTTCGGAGATGCCGGCAAAAGAATATTAGTGGAGGAGTTCCTCAAGGGCAAAGAAGTCTCCTTCATCGTCATCTCGGACGGCTCCAAACTGCAACCTTTGGTAACGACCATGGACCACAAGGCCGCCTACGACGGAGATCGCGGACCGAATACGGGCGGCATGGGGGCCATCTCGCCTTCACCGTTCATCACCCCCGATCTTTTCTCCGGAATCATCAACACCATCGTTTTCCCGACCATTAACCGGCTCCGCGAGGAAGGCCGCACGTTTAAAGGGGTCCTCTACGTCGGGCTGATGCTCACCGATGAGGGGCCCAAGGTATTAGAGTATAATTGCCGGTTCGGCGACCCCGAAACTCAGGTCCAGATGGTCCGGATGGAATCTGACTTGGTCGAGGTCCTGCTCAACGTCATTTCCGGGAATGTCCTGAAGTCAGAGGTCCGATGGAACTCCAAGACTTCGGGATGTGTCGTCCTAGCCTCCGGCGGCTATCCGCTTTCCTACGAAAAAGGGAAGCCGATCGGAGGGTTGCAGGAGGCGGCGGACCTTGCCGGGATCACTATTTTTCATGCCGGGACCAAATATGAGGACGAGCAGTATCTCACCAATGGCGGGCGCGTCCTCAACGTCTGCGCTTCCGAGGATACGTTAGCTATGACCATGGAAAAGATCTATGGCGCCGTTTCTCGGATCAGTTTCGAAGGGATGCACTGCCGGCGGGATATCGGAGCGGCGCGCTAGGAGGAAGACATGGACGTCATCATCTTTATCGGCAGTGAATCAGACCTTGAAGTGGTCACGGATGCCGGCCGCATCCTCGACGAATTCGGCGTCTCCTACCGCCTCGAGGTGACGTCGGCCCACCGCTCGCCCGAGCGGACGAGAACGCTCATCTCGGAAAGTGAGAGCCAAGGGGCGAAAGTCTTCATCGCCGTTGCCGGCAAAGCCGCTCATTTGGCCGGCTTTGTGGCGGGGCACACCTCTCTTCCCGTCATCGGCGTCCCGGTAGAAAGCGCCGGGCTCGGCGGGATGGACGCTTTGCTGTCGACCGTCCAGATGCCCAAGGGAGTTCCCGTGGCCACCATGGGATTGGGCAAGGCCGGGGCATTCAACGCGGCCATCTTGGCCGTTCAGATCTTGAGCCTCGAAGATCCCAACTTAAAGAAAAAACTGGCGGAGTACAAGAGAGCTCTGGCCGAGAAAGTGGAGAATTCGTCGAAGAATATCCGGAAATCCTGATGTCCTCCTGCTTCATCCAGAACTTCGGCTGCCGGGTGAACCAGGCTGAAGCGTTTTCTTGGGCGGAAGAGCTCGAGCACCGCGGGATCCGTTTGGAAGATGACCCCGCTCGAGCCGGCTGGGTGATCGTCAACACCTGCACCCTGACGTCCAGGGCGGATCGGGACGTCCGCAAATTCATCCGCCGGATGGCCCGGATCAATCCCGGGGCCAAGCTGGTTATCGCCGGTTGCACGGTCGAAAGCGGAGCGTTGCAGAACGAAGCCTTGGGACCGGACGTGATTCTCCTCTCAAACGTCGACAAAATCGATTTGCCGCGGCGGATCCTATCCCCGGCGGGGAGCCGAGCCAAGGCTGAGGGATCTCCCCTCCGGTCCCGCGCCCTGCTCAAGATCCAGGACGGCTGTAATCTCCGCTGCGCCTTCTGCATCATCCCCTCGGTGCGAGGGCCCAGCCGGAGCTTGGACAGGG
>CAYOZW010000016.1:0-10193 GCA_964408495.1 uncultured Eubacteriales bacterium | reverse complement strand
GCGGCATCCATCTTTCCTCATACGGGTTGGACCTCACACCGCGTGACTCTTTGGCCGGACTGCTTGGCGGCCTGCTCGAACTGGGAGGGTTGGGTAAGCTGAGGCTAAGCTCGCTTGACCCACGCAGTCTGGACGAAGGGCTCATCCGTTTGATCACCGGAAGCTCTCGGGTTTGCCCGCATTTTCATCTTTCGCTCCAGCACGGTTCCGACCGTATTCTCAAACATATGGGACGGGGTTCGAGCTCTGCCCGCAACAGGCGGATTTTGGACAGGCTGCGGGATGGTTCGCCGGCGGCAGCCTTGGGCGCTGATATCATTGTGGGATTTCCCGGAGAGGCGGAAGAGGATTTCGAGAGTCTTCAAGATTTTCTTACGGGATCGCCTCTCGACTACCTCCACGTCTTCACCTATTCCCCGCGGCCGGGAACTCCAGCGGCCGAGTGGCCTCAAATTGGGGATGCGGAGAAACGCCGGCGCTCAGCTGTACTACGGAAATTCTCCGCGGACAGACGTCGGGCCTTCAAACAGCGGTTCCTCGGACAGGAACTCGAGGCGGTCGTCATAAGAAAGAAGGGGCCGGGCGGCGAGCTTTTGACTTCGAACTACATCGACGTCCGCGTTCCTCGGTGTTCCGGCCGGCCGGGCGGCGAGGCCAAGGTCAGGATCACGCGGCTGGAGTCCGAATGGACCGAGGGCGAAGAGGTCATCTAGAGAAAAAAGAGAACTCATGTCCAGGATAAAACGTCTGTCCTTCGAGATCTCCCAGAAGATCGCCGCGGGCGAAGTCATCGAGCGGCCTTTTTCCGTAGTCAAAGAACTGGTCGAGAACTCGCTCGATGCCGGAGCCTCCGAGATCAGGGTTGAGCTCCAGACGGGTGGCAAGACGCTCATCCGGGTCCGGGACGATGGGGCGGGCATGAGCCGAGAGGACGCGGAGCTGTGTTTTGAACGGCACGCGACGAGCAAGATCTTGGATGAGGACGATCTGGAAAAGATCTCTACGATGGGATTTCGCGGAGAGGCTCTGGCCAGCATCGCGGCTGTTTCGGAGATCGTGCTCAAGACGGCGGACGGCCAGAGTGAACAGGGAACCCAAGTCATGCGGAAGGGAGGCGAGCTTGTCGCGGTGACGGATATCGCCTTCCCCCTCGGGACGGACATCGAAGCCAGGGACATCTTTTACAACCTGCCGGCCCGCCGGAAATTCCTCCGCTCCGAACGCTCCGAGTTTAATCTGATCGTCCGTTACCTCAGCGGCGTGGCGCTGGCCTACCCCGAGGTTCGGTTCTCCCTCCAGCACGCCAAACGGCAGGTCCTGGACTGCCCGCGGGTGGGAAGCCATAAGGAGAGGATCTTCCAGGTCTATGGGAAGGAAGTCTTGGAGAGCCTGATGGAGGTCGATTTCCAGGAAGGCGGGGGGCAGGTTTTCGGCTACGTCTCACGGCCGCCGGCAGGTCGCCGGGATAAGAGTCACCAATTGTTTTTTGTCAACAAACGGCCGGTCAGGGACCGCGTTCTCCAAGCTGCCCTGAACCAGGGTTATCGTGGCTTTCTGGAGAAAGGCCAGTTTGCGGAAGCCTATCTCTTTTTGACCCTTCCCTACGAAGAGGTCGATGTCAACGTCCATCCCACCAAAGCTGAAGTCCGCTTCCGCGATCCACAACTCGTCTTTTACCTCCTCCTCAGGTCCGTGGAAACGGCGCTGCTCAAAGAGAAGGGCCTTAAAGGGATCTATCCGTCCGCGCCGGAAATCCGCCGGAGGATGAGCGTGGAAGAGATCCGGCCGGGTCGTTCAGAAGGCCTCGACCGAAGGGCGGGTCTCACCCAGATGACATTTCCCGCGCCGACCCCGCCCGCAGAAGGAGGGGGTCCGGCCCGGGTTCTGGGCCAGTATCTCAACACGTATATCGTCGCCGCCGGCGATGACGGGCTCCTGGTCATCGACCAGCACAACGCCCATGAACGGGTCCTCTACGAGAGATACAAGGAGATCGATGCCCGGAAGAGTTGGCCTCAAAAAACCCCCTTGATTCCCGTCCTTATAGACCTCTCCCCCTCCCAGGTCGTTAACCTGGAAAAAGACCAGGCCGTCCTGGAGGAGGCCGGTTTCCGGGCGGAGGGAATGGGTGGGAGGACCTATGCGCTCACCGGTTTTCCCGATATCTTCGAGGCCGACGAAGCCCGGACGATCTTCCTTGAACTTCTTGACGAGAGCGAGGAAGAGGTCGGGCGCAAGCGGGAGAGAATCCTGGCGACGCTTGCCTGCAGGACCGCGGTTAAGGCCCATGAACCGCTGACCTCGGATAAAATGGAATATCTGGTCCAGGAACTATTCCGAACCTCGAACCCTTCGCTTTGCCCCCACGGCCGGCCGATCATCGTCAAGGTTGGAAAGGACGAAATCGAAAAAGGCCTTAAACGGACTCCTTGATGGCTAGCCTTCGGATCCCATCAGCAGGAATGATATCCAATGGGTGGTATTCCGTTTTGTCTTCAGAGACAAGCGGAAGTCTCTTGGCCAGTCCGGCTCTCTTTTCCATTTGGGCTGGCGCGCCTGGAGGGACTCGAACCCCCGACCCGCTGCTTAGAAGGCAGCTGCTCTGTCCACCTGAGCTACAGGCGCGTCTCTAAACTGCCTGCCGGGGAGGAGAATCGGGGAGATCGGATTCGAACCGACGACCTCCTGCTCCCAAGGCAGGCGCGCTAACCAGGCTGCGCCACTCCCCGCTGGTTTCATTCACTGTGTTTTTAGCCTCTCTGCGTGTTGAAATGGAGTGAACCCGGCGTCTTGAGCCTGCTCATCTTAGCAAAACGGTCAAACCTTGTCAATTTGACGTCGGCCGAGGGGAGTCCGCTTGGGCTAACCCCCTCATCGTCACCGGTGAGAATCCGGGTATGAAATTCACCTTCCAAATCCTCTCGGGGGGTGATTGACGCTCCAGGGAGAGAACTGCCATCATATGGGCCGTTCGGAATGAGGTCCAGTCCCATGAGAAATTTGATGTCCACGAAGAGAGAATCAGGCGATTGGCGTCGTCTGAGTTACTGAAAATGTCAAAGTTAACAAAATGTGCCCACGTGAGTTTGACAATTTTTGCTAATTCCACTATTTTGGTAGGACTTTTTTAACATGGGCTCAAATCTAGGCGAACTCCTCCTGCGGGAGAAAGTGTTAACACCCGATCAGCTCAAGTCCGCTCTCGAAGTCCAGAAGGAAAAGAACGTCCCCTTGCAGACCGCTCTCGTTTCCCTGGGGCTGATCTCGGAAGAAGATATGGCTCAGGCCCTGAGCCGGCAGCTCGGCTATCCTTACATCGACCTCGACCAATTCGAGGTCTACCCCGATGTGGTCAGCCTCATACCCATCGAGATCGTTAAGAAATACATGATCATGCCGATCCACCGCATCCGCTCCTTCCTCACACTCTCCATGGTTGACCCCACGGACCTGGAGGTGATCGAGGACGTCCGCTTTCGAACGGGCCTGAGCATCCAGCCGGTCATCGCCTCCGAATCCGGCATCATGAACGCCATCAACAAGTACTACGGTTCTTCCAGCGCCTTGCGGGTCAAAAAGATCATCGAGGATATTGAGCTGGCTGAAGACGCCCGGGTCAACATCGTCGAAGAGGAGAAAGAGGATTACGATGTCGAGGGCTTGGTCCAGCAAACGGAAGAGGCCCCGATTATCAAGCTGGTCAACGAGATCTTCGTCGATGCCATCAAGAAGGGCGCCAGCGACGTCCATTTCGAACCCTACGAAAAGGCCTTCCGCGTCCGCTTCCGGATGGACGGCATCCTCCACGAGCAGATGAACCTGCCCCTCAAGTTCAAGAGCCCGGTCCTTTCCCGTGTCAAGATCCTCTCCAACATGGACATCGCCGAGAAACGGCTCCCCCAGGACGGCCGGATTAAGATGAAGGTCAAGTTGGAGAACGGCGCGCGCAAAGAAGTGGACATGCGGATCTCGGCCCTGCCGACTATCTTCGGCGAAAAGATTGTCGCCCGGCTGCTCGACCGCCAGATGCTCAAGCTTGACCTTACTGATCTCGGTTTCGAGGAGGCCTCGCTGGAGACCTTCCAGCAGGCTATCCGCCGGCCGTGGGGGATCATCCTGGTCACCGGGCCGACCGGAAGCGGAAAGACCAATACTCTGTATTCGGCCGTGTCCACGCTGAACTCCCTGGAGAAGAACATCATGACGGCCGAAGACCCCGTCGAATTCAGCATCTTCGGCCTTAACCAGGTTCATATCAAGGACGAGATCGGGTTGGATTTCCCCCGGGTCTTGCGGTCGTTCCTTCGCCAGGACCCGGACATCATGCTGGTCGGAGAGATGCGCGACTTCGAGACGGTGGACATCGCCATCAAAGCCGCCCTGACCGGTCACCTGGTCTTCTCTACCATTCATACCAACGACGCTGCCAGCGCCGTCGTCCGACTGGTCAACATGAACGTTGAGCCATTCCTGATCGCCGATTCGGTGGTCCTGATCGCGGCCCAGAGACTCGTCCGCCGGCTCTGCCAGAAGTGCAAGGTCCCGCACAAGCTGCCGGAAAAAGCCCTAATCGATATCGGCTTCACGGCCGAAGAAGCCAAATCGGGACTGGTCTGGAAAGCGCAGGGCTGTGACCATTGCAATAACACCGGCTACAAAGGCCGGGTCGCTCTCTATGAGGTCATGGCCATCGACGATGAGATGCGGGAACAAATCCTGATGAGGGCCCAGTCGAGGGAGCTCAAGAAGAGAGCTCTGGAGAAGGGCATGATCACTCTCCGCCGGAGCGGGCTGATCAAGATCATGAGCGGTATCACTTCGCTCGAAGAAGTCCTCCGCGAGAGTGTCAAAGACTGAACCGAGACGGGTAAGGAGACAGACTATGGCCAAAACCATCCAGGAATTTCTTGAGATTGCCGTCAAGGAGGACGCCAGCGATCTGCATATCACGACCTATATACCGCCGCGGATCCGTGTCCACGGCGTTTTGAAGTCGATCGACCATCCGGCGATGACGCCGTCGGAAACCAAGCAGCTCATCTACAGCGTGCTCAACGACCGGCAGAAGAGACACTTTGAGGAAAAACTCGAGCTCGACTTCTCCTTCGGGATGAAAGACCTGGGCCGCTTCCGGGCCAACGTGTTCATGCAGAAGGGCGCTGTGGCCGGGGCCTTTCGGCGTTTCCTGCCGACGATGTGGAGTTTCGCCCAGCTCGGCATCCCCCAGCGAATCGCTCAGCTCTGCTACCTGCCCCGCGGGCTGGTCCTGGTCACTGGGCCCACGGGCTGCGGGAAATCGACGAGCATCGCCTGCATGATCGACCACATCAATCACGAGCGTGGCGTTCATATCGTCACCATCGAAGACCCGATCGAGTACTACTTCGTGCCCAAGAGGTCGATCATCAACCAGCGGGAGCTGTTCGTGGACACCCTGTCCTATGCCAACGCCCTGAGGTCGGTTCTGCGGGAAGACCCGGATGTCGTCTTCGTCGGCGAGATGAGAGACTACGAGACCGTAGAGGCCGCCCTGCGCGTGGCCGAGACCGGGCATCTCACCTTCTCGACACTTCATACCAATTCGGCGGCCGAATCCATCTCGCGCATCATCGACATTTTCCCCTCCCAGTACCAGGCCCAGATCCGGATCATGCTGTCGATGTCCCTCGAGGGCGTGCTGACCCAGGCTCTCCTGCCGCGGGCCGACGGGAAGGGCCGGGTGCTGGCCATGGAGGTCCTCATTCCTAACCCGGCCATCCGCAACCTGATCCGGGAGAACAAGATCCATCAGATTTATTCCTCCATGCAGATGGGGCAGGAGAAGTTCGGCATGTTTACCTTTAACCAGTCCCTGGCCAGTCTGTATTTCAAGAAAGCGATCACGCTGGAGATGGCGATGAGCGTATCCTCCTTCCCGGAGGAATTGACGGACATCATCCAGAGAAAAGAAGGTCTCCGGACGAAATCCGTCAACGTCTCCCAGAACAATAACCGAAAGTAAGGGGTGGAAAATGGCTATTTATGTTTGGAAAGGGAAGAATCGTTATGGAGACACGGTGGGTGGAGAGCGGGTCGCAGCCTCCGCCGATGAAGTGTCCAGGCTCCTGCAGAGGGAGCAGATCCAGGTCATCAACGTCGCTCCCAAGAGGGTTGGGCTGTCCATCCCGTTTCTCAAGCGGGAGAAGGTCAAGCTCAAGGAGCTGGCCGTCTACAGCCGGCAGCTTTCGGTCCTGATCGATGCCGAGCTGCCGCTCATCCAGAGCCTGACGATCCTCTCCGAGCAGACCAAGAACAAGTATTTCAAGCGGGTCATCAACACTATCCGGGAGGATGTGGAGGCCGGTTCGACACTCAACCAAGCCAAACGGAAGTTCCCTAAGGCGTTCGACGACCTCTACTGCAACCTCATCGCCTCGGGCGAGCAGAGCGGCTCCTTGGACATCATGCTGCGGCGCCTGGCCGAGTACATCGAGAAGGTCGTCCGGCTGCGGTCCAAGGTCAAGCAGGCCATGATCTATCCCATCGCCATCGTGGCCTTCGCCGTCCTGGTCGCCATTTTCCTGCTCTGGAAGGTCATCCCTGTGTTCGCCTCCATCTTCATAGAATTGGGTGCCCAGCTTCCCGCCCTGACCGCCTTCATCGTCGCCCTCAGCGGCTTCGTCCAGAAATACATCCTTTTCATCTTCATCGGGCTCATCGCTCTTGTCGTCGGGTTCCGCTATTTCCGGAGGACGAAGCAGGGTCGCTGGATGACCGACCGTTGGATCCTCAAGATCCCCCTCTTCGGGGAGCTGCTGCGGAAGGTCGCCATCTCCCGGATCACCCGAACCCTGAGCACACTCGTTTCCGGGGGCGTCCCGATGCTGGAGAGCCTGAAGATCACTTCTTCCACGGCCAATAACGTGCTTCTGGAATCGGCTATGATGGACGCAAGGCAGAAGGTGTCCGAAGGCCAGAGCTTGACCGAAGCCCTGAAACAGACGGGGCATTTCCCGTTCATGCTGACCCAGATGGTCAGCGTCGGCGAGGCGACCGGCACCCTGGACGAGATGTTGACCAAGCTGGCCGATTTCTATGACGAGGAAGTCGATGCCTCGGTCTCCTCGCTCCTTTCCATCATGGAGCCGGTCCTCCTTATCGCCGTCGGCGGGATGGTCGGGTCGCTGGTCATCTCCATGTACCTGCCGATCTTCAGCCTGATGCAGCAATTCTGAGGCCGAATGAGAACCCAACAGCGGCATATTTTCTGGTTCATCCTCATCCGGGCGATCATCGTCACCTCCATCCTGGTGGCGGTCGTGATCATCCAATCCTCGACGTCCGATTTCATTCCTGTCGTCCCTTTTTATTTCATCGTCCTTCTCGCCTACATTTTCTCGCTGTTCTACATAGGGCTCTACCTATGGTGGGATAACTACACGGCCCAGGCCTACATCCAGACCGTTGTCGACCTCCTTCTGATCACCGCCTTGATCTACATCTCCGGCGGACTGTCGGGTTCTCTTTATCTTCTTTATATCTTCGCTGTTGTGGCGGCGAGCATCGTCATCTCCAATCGTGCCGCTTACCTGACGGCCGGACTTTCGGCCATCCTCTTCGGACTCCTCGTCGATGGGCTCTATTTCGGGATCCTCCCTTATTTCAGTCCCGACCAGTACCGGGAGAGATCCCTGGGCCTCATCCTTTTCACGATGTTCCTGGCCTGGAGCCTTTTCTTTCTGATCGCCGTCCTGGCTAACTATCTGACAAACAGTTTGCGTAAGGCCAGGGAGGCGCTCCTCTTTGCCCGCAAGGAACTGGAAATCAAGGAACGGCTGGCCGCGGCCGGTCGCTTCTCCGCCCAGCTCGCCCACGAGATCCGCAACCCCTTGGCGGCCATCTCCGGGGCCGTCCAGGTCCTCCGCGGGGAGCTCAGCCTCGATGATGAGCAGCGGGGCCTGATGGATATCGCGGTCAAGGAGTCGCAACGAGTATCGCAGTCGATCGAGCAGTTCCTGGACCTGGCCTCACCCGGCCCACAGGTTTTTTCTTGGATCGACCTGCCTGAGGTTCTCGAGGAGACGCTGGCGCTCCTCCGGGCCAGCGGGGAGCTCAACGGACGTTACGCCTTGACGGGCAATTTTTCTACCGCTGAAATGAGCTACTACGGCAGCACGAACCAGTTCAAACAGCTCTTTTTGAACCTGGTCAAGAACGCGCTCGCGGCCATGCCCGAGGGCGGCACTTTGAGCGTCGATTTCTCTCAGGATAAAAAAAGGGCGGTTTGGATTCGGTTCGCCGACACGGGGCGGGGTTTGAAAGAGGAAGAAAAGAAACATCTTTTCGAACCGTTCTTCTCGCGCTTTGAGAACGGCCATGGATTGGGCCTGGCGGTCGTCCGCGGTATCGTCGATGATTATGAGGGACGTATCGAGGTCAGGTCAGAGCTCCGCAAAGGGACGGAGATCGTCCTGGTCTTCCCGGCGCGGGAGGTGCCGCCAAGAACCGTCTCCCCAGAGGCCGCAACGCCATGAGGGAGGAACGATAGCGGCCGCTTCCCCGGATAAGGACGAACGATGGAAAATATCCTGATCATCGATGACGAAAAAAGCCTCCTCGACCTTCTCAGCGTGGTCCTCAAAAAAGAGGGATACCGCGTCAGGACCCTCCTGGCGCCGACCAAGGTCTTCGAACTCATGGATAAGGAGGATTTCGACCTGCTTATCTGCGACATCAAGCTGCCCCAGATCAGCGGCATGGAGGTCCTCAAATATGTCCGGGAGAACCGGCCCGGAATGCCGGTGATCATGATCACCGCCTACGGGAGCTTGAAGCAAGCCGTCGAGGCCCTAAAAGCGGGAGCCAGCGATTACATCCTCAAGCCGTTCGACGTCGATGAGCTCAAGATCATCATCGCTCAGGAGCTCGAGAAGAGGTGTCTCCGGGAGGAGAATATCCTCCTCAAGCGGAACCTCAAAGAAAAATATTCTTTCGAGAATATGATCGGCAAAAGCAAGGCGATGCAGGAGGTCTATGGCTTGATCGAGAAAGCCTCGGGGACGGATTCTACCGTCCTGATCAGCGGGGAAAGCGGGACAGGAAAGGAGATGGCCGCCCGGGCCCTCCATCTCCTCAGCCGGCGTGAGGAAAAGCCCTTTGTCTCGATCAACTGTGCCGCCTTACCCGAAAACCTGCTGGAAAGCGAGCTCTTCGGCCATGCCAAAGGGTCGTTCACCGGCGCAGTGGCCGATAAAAAGGGCATGTTCGAAGTGGCCACCAAGGGAACTCTGTTTCTGGACGAAGTCGGGGAGACTTCGCCATGGACCCAGGTAAAGCTCCTCCGGGCTCTCCAGGAAAGGAAGATTCGGCGGGTCGGCGGGACGGAAGAGATCCCGGTGGATGTGAGGATTATCGCGGCCACGAACCAGGACCTCAAGCAGAGAATCGGGGAGGGAAAGTTCCGGGAGGAGCTCTATTACCGGCTGAACGTCATCTCTTTCGAGATGCCCCCCTTGAGAAAGAGGCCGGAGGATATCCCCCCGCTCGTCAACCACTTTCTCCAGAAGTACAGCCAGCAGATGGGGAAAAAGATTAAGCGCATCGCCCCCGAAGTCATCAGTTATTTTGAGGGCTATGGCTGGCCCGGGAACGTCCGCGAGCTGGAGAATGTCATCGAGCGCGTGGTGGCTATCGAAGACCGGGAGACTATCACGGCGTCCAGCCTCCCGCGGGAAATCACTTCCCCCCCCAAGAAAGAATCCACCCAGCCGCTGATCCCCCCGAGCGTCCGGTTGACATCCCATCGTGTGGAGATATCCAGGAAGTCTATCACCGAAGCCCGGATTCTGGCGGGGGGCAACCTGCGGAAAACCGCTTCTCTCCTCGGGATCAGCTACCGCTCCTTGCGGCATCTGATCGAGAAATACGGCCTGAGAGAATCCGAAAGACCGGAGAGGGCGGAGCCGCGGCCGGAAATAAAGCCCTTCCTTTAAAATTGCCGTTTTTTGGCAAAGAATGACAAATAATGTTAATCGACCTGGAAAAGAGCGCTTTAGATTACTATTAAGTTATTCATTATCAATAACTTAGATTTTTGCCATCTGGCACGTTTATTGCTAGAATAAAGGTGCCCGAATATAAAAGGGCAATCATTACCTTAAGGAGGTATTTCAATGCTTAAGAAGATGAGAGGTTTCACCCTCATCGAACTGCTC
>CAYOZW010000015.1:0-26938 GCA_964408495.1 uncultured Eubacteriales bacterium | reverse complement strand
GGCCTCGGATAAAATCGAACCCCGCTATGTGGCCTCGCTCGGCATGGCGCTTACGAGCGCCGGCTTGTTTCTTCTGGCATTTCTGCGGGCCGATTCCGCACTCGGTTTCGTGATCGGGAGCCTGGCCTTGCTCGGATTTGGATTCGCCCTCTTCTCCTCTCCCAACACCAACGCGGTCATGAGTTCGGTGGAGAAGAAGTTCTATGGCGTCGCCTCGGCCACGCTGGGGACCATGCGCCTCGTCGGACAGATGTTCAGCATGGGCATGGCGATGATGATCTTCGCCGTTTTGGTCGGCCGGGTGCAGATCACGCCCGCCAATCAGGCCGATTTCCTGCAGGCGATCAGGACGGGCTTCACAATCTTTGCCGCCCTCTGTTTCCTGGGCGTCTTTGCTTCCCTGGCCCGCGGGAACCGGAATGCTGCGGTCCGTTGACATCGGAAGCGGACGGTGATATAGGTTCTCTCTTTCGGCCCGCCATGATCATTTTTCGCCATGTTCGTTTTCTGGCAATAGGATGATTGCCAACCTATGAGAAACCAAGGAGTCGTGCCATGATCACGCGCCGGCATTTCCTGAAGATCGGAGGCCTGACCGTTGCGGCCTCAGGATGGGTAAGCAGGCTGTTAGGGAATACGGCCGCGGAGGAAAAATCGTCCCTTCAAAACATGGTGGCCGATGTGAAGCCTCTTGCCGTCGAGGACTATGCCGCCCGCCTCGAGAAGGCGAGGAGGCTGATCGGCGAGAACAAGCTGGACGGCCTCTTCCTCGAAGGCGGGATGAACCTCCAGTACTTCACTAAAGTCAATTGGTGGCGGAGCGAACGGACCTTCGGGGCTGTCTTCAGCTTGAAGCGCGAGCCGGTCTGGGTCTGTCCGGCCTTCGAGCGGCAAAGAGCGGAAGAGCTTATCCCCCGGGGACAAGAGATCCGGACGTGGGAAGAGCATGAAAGCCCCTATGCTCTGATCGGCGGGATCATGAAGGATCTTGGAGCGCCCGGCGGACGGCTGGGCCTCGATCCGTCGATGCGGCACTTTATTTATTATGGACTGCGGAAGGATGCGGCGAGCCTGGATCTCGTTGATGGGGCCGCCGTCACGGAAGGCTGCCGCGGCGTCAAGACGGCCAAAGAAATCGACTACCTTGACTTGGCGAACAAGATCACCAAGCTAGCTTACCGCGAGGGCTTCAAGCAGATCCGCGAAGGGATGAGTCCCCGGGACCTGGCGGCGGCCATCAGCGAGGCCCACCAGAAGATGGGGGTCAGCGGTGGAGGAGGTCCACTGTTCGGTTCCAATACTGCCTTCCCCCACGGCTCCCGTGAAGTGCGCAACCTGCAAAATGGCGATCCCGTTCTCGTCGACGGTGGCTGCGGCGTCGAAGGCTACCGGTCGGACATCACCCGGACTGTCTTTTTCGGTCGGCCGACCGACCGGCAACGCCGGGTCTGGGAGGCTGTCAAGAAGGCCCAGGTCGCGGCGCTCAAGGCTGTCCGGCCGGGAGCGACCTGCGAGTCGGTCGATGCCGCGGCCCGCAAGGCCATCGAGGATGCGGGCTTCGGTCCGGACTATAAATATTTTACCCACCGCCTCGGTCATGGCATCGGCCTGGAGGGCCACGAGTATCCGTACCTTGTCCGGGGAAACAGGCTGAAAATGGAGACGGGGATGACCTTCAGCAACGAGCCGGGGATCTATATCTACGGCGAATTCGGTGTCCGCATCGAGGATTGTATGGTTGTCACCGAGGATGGAGGGCGGATCCTCGGCGGTCTGGAGGCCGCGGACGTGGATCATCCCTTTGGAGATTAAGAATAGGGGACGACTTGAAATATGGGGACACGATACCGAATTAAGAAATTCGGTTCATGTCCCCATATTTCTATTCTTAAGGAGGCTGCAAAAATGCGTTTCAACTTGACCCGAAATTTCTGGCCGATAGTATTTCTCGGCCTGCTCTTGATTGGATTTTCCACGGCGTCTGCCCAAGAGATCGCGGCTGTCAGGGACTATAAGAACATCCTGCCGGAGAAAGACAGAGAACAGGTGATGAACGAGTGGCTGAAGTGGCGGCTCGATAACATCGTCCCCCCGCTCATGCGCCGGGAGGGGATCGACATGTGGCTGGTCATCAACCGCGAGTACAACGAAGACCCCGTCTATCTCAGCCTCGTACCCCGGCCGACGATGTATGCCCGCCGCACCTCGATCCTTATCTTTCATGACCCGGGTCCGGAGAAAGGGGTCGAGAGGCTCTCCGGGAGCTATTACGGCATGGAAGGGTGGTATAAGGGGACCTGGGTCGACAAAAAGAAGACGCAGTTCGAGAGCCTAGCCGAGGTCATCCGGACACGTCACCCCAAAAAGATCGGGATCAACACGTCGGACGACTGGGCCTTTGGCGACGGGTTGACGGCTTCTCTCAAGACAAAACTGGAAAAAGCGCTCGGCCCCGAGCTCTCCTCGCGCTTGGTCTCTGCCGAAAATCTCTGTATCGGCTGGCTGGAAACGCGAAGCCCTCAGGAAATGAGCGTCTACCGCCATATCTGCGGGATTGCCCATGATATCATCGGCGAGTTCTTCTCCAACCGGGTGATCACGCCCGACGTGACGACGGCCGACGAAGTCGTCTGGTGGATCCGGCAGCGCTACACCGACCTCGGCCTGGACACCTGGTTCCAGCCGTCCATCTCGATCCAGCGGGATAAGAGAGAGGCGGCCAAATACAACGATAGGAAAGTGATCCGCCGCGGGGATCTTCTTCACTGCGATGTCGGCATCACCTATCTTGGTTTGTGCACGGATATGCAGCTCCACGCCTATGTCTGCAAGGTCGGGGAGACCGACGCTCCCAAGGGCCTCAAAGAAGCCTTGCGCCGGGCGAACCGCCTAGCCGATGTTTTCATGGGCGAATTCGCGACCGGGCGCTCCGGGACCGATATCGTCGTCGCGTCCATGAAGAAAGGGACGGACGAAGGGCTGCGGCCGTTGATCTACATGCATCCCATCGGCTTTCACGGCCACGGCGCGGGGTGTGTGGCCGACGCCCGTCCCCCGGGATCGGCCCCCGAGGGCAACGAGGAAAGAGGTCAATACCCGCTTTTCCTGAACACGGCCTACTCCATCGAATTCAGTTCCACCACATCCGTTCCCGAATGGGCCGGCCAGGACGTGCGGATCGGGTTTGAAGAAGACGCCGTGTTCACCGAGGCGGGCTGCCGGTTCATCGACGGAAGACAGACCCAATTCTTCCTGATCAAATAGCCTGAGACGGAAATCGTATTGAACCCTCTCGGCCAAGCACCGGAACGAATACTAAGGTGGGGATGGCTTCCGGAAAACAGGTCGGCTAACGGGAACGTGACCCCTTGCGCGTTCGTGCCCTTTGTTTTAGGCAGCCTCCGCGATCAGTCGCTGGAGCGGCTGTGGAGACGCCACTGCGCCGCCTTGACCTTAGAGTGCCGCGGAGACTGTCCGATGAACATTCCCTGGCAGAGAGAAGCGCTGCGCAAGCACGTCGACGAGGTGGCCCAAAGTCTGGTTCGGGATCCCTGCTCAATCCCCTAGGGAAAGACGTCACTGACTCGGACTTTTTTCTCGGTCCCGAGGGGCAGCATGATTGCCCCGGGAGGTCCTTTTTTTCCAGACCGGGCAGGACGAGTCGGGACCGTCCAGGCGGCCGGTGAGCGCGATGGCGGCGGCGCGGCACCCGCCGCCACATTTCTGGATCATCGGGCAGTCCGTGCAGATGCCGTGCTCGGCGGGATGCCGCATCATCCGGCAAAGGGCCGAATCCTCGAACAGGTCCTGCAGCTCTGACTGGCGCACATTGCCGATTGTGGCCGCCGGCGTGTCTAGGCAGACACAGGGCGAAACCCCTCCCGTCGGGTTGATGGTCAGCCGATCCCGCCCGGCCCGGCAGCCGCGGTGAACGACGCCAATCTGCTTCTCGACTCGGGCCATGAGCGGATGGTATTGGGCCCAGGGAATGTAGGTCTCGATCAGCCACCGTTGAGGGAGATCGATGAAATATTCCAGGGCCGGGGCCATGAGTCCGAGGATATCTTCGTCCTGGTCATAGGCACCGCTGATGCGGTTGGTATGGACCGGGATATGAATGGTGACGGTTGCCCACCCTTCCCGGCTCGCCATGTCCAGAAGAGACGGGATTCCCGGAAGAGTCTCCGGTGTCAGCCGCGCGGAAACAGTCGTGTGGAAACCGTGCGCCTGGATTCTCTTTAGGTTTTCAAGGACGGTTTCCAGCAGGTCTGGAGACGTGCCGTGGAGCTTAGCATAGAGGGCGGGATCGATGGAATCCAGGCTGATTTGGAAAGACTTGGTCAGGGTCCTCCGGCGAAGCTCTTCCAGGACTTGATCGTCCAGAAGGCTGCCGTTGGAGGCGATCCGGACGGAGATATTGAATTCCGCCAGGGCGGATAGGATGGCCATGAGATCAGGCCTCATGAACGGTTCACCGCCCGAGATCAAGACGTCGCGGATTCCCGCTTGACCCACCTTCCGGACGAGAGTCAAAGACTCCTCAGTCGTCAACTCGTCCGGGGCCGCCGCCCCCGCATCTGTGAAACAGACCGGGCAGCGAAAGTTGCAGGAATAGGTGACGTCCCAGAAGAATGTCCGGAGAGGGGAGGGGTCCATCCAATCCCGCTCACTCGTGTGACCGGGCTTGAGCTTGAGTTTGAGATCCAGCAACCGCGCTACCTCGAAGCTTTCTCTTCAGGAAAAGATCTTAACTCGCAGGGCACAGCCGACATACAGAGGGCACATCCCAGCGAAAAGCCGGGCTCCCGACGGCCGTTCTTGACGATAGGGGAAGGACGGAGGGCGAATTTTTTAGAATAGTCCTCCAAAAACTTCCGGCGGATGCTCTGTCGTCGGTCGTAGCACTTGGACTTATCGAGACCGTTCCCGGATATCGCCTGGACGGGGCAACGATCCAGACACAGCCCGCAGGTTTTCCCCCCGTCCGCCAGGCAGGGGGAACGGTAATCGGCTCTCTCCTCGAGACTGACTTCGAGTGGAAGGCTGGTCACGATGCTGGCGAAACGGACGTTCGTTCCCAACGGTGTTATCAGACAGCCGTTGAGGCCGAAACGCCCCAAACCGGCCGCATAGGCCACATGCCTTTCCGACCAGGTGGAACTGAAGACGAACCCCGGGGACCGGAAGGCGTCGTATTCGTCAGTCTGCGCCGGAGCCGCCGCCGCAAAACCATGGCTTTGGAGGATCCGCACGATCTTGTCGAGGGTGTCACAGATGAGGGCGGCACCGTTGTTCCGGGCCACCGAATAGAGCTCCGAAGGCCATTCCCGGCCGCGGTTGGAAATCAGTATCTCGCGGTTGAAAGGGAGCGCCCAGCTGACGACTTTGATCGGCTCCCCGACTTTGAGGGAGGGCGACCGCCTGCGGAGAAAGTCCGCTGGCCGGATGTGCCGGGGGTCGACCACGCTCCGGAAAGCCTCGAAAATATCGTCGGTGCCTTCGGCAACACCCATGATCGGCCGGCCGAAAACCGCCGCGGGCGGAAAATCATCCAGGATGTTCCCCTGGCCCTCGGACAGGAGCGCGGAAAAAGTCCTTCCCAGCCAGTCGTTATTGTTTTCTGCCGGCCGCTCCTTTTCCGGGGAGGACCTCATGGTTTCACCCGACTCCCAGGAGATACCGTCGGTAGGCGAGCAGGAACCAGGGCGTGAACACCTCGGCGTTTTTCCTGACCTGCCGGGACAATTCCCGGAGGCCGGAAAACCTGAACTGGGCGACTTCAGACGCGTCCGGAGAGACATCCCGGCTGCGGACGTGACTCGCCCTGTAGACGTGGCAGACCTCTTTTTCGATTCCGATGTCCCGGTAACGGCTTTGGTAGGAAAATTGGAAGAGAAAATCCAGCGGACCGCAGGTCACTCCGATTTCTTGGGATATCCGCCGCCTGATGCTGAGGTCCCGATCTTCGCCGGGATAAAAATGACTCGCCACTGTGCCGTCCCAGTAGTCCGGCCAGAGCGTCTTGGAACGGCTTCTTTGAGCCTGTATCAAGCGATCATCCTCATCGAAGACCATGACCAAAAAAGCGCTGTGCCAGACCCCCTCGCCGGCGTGACATTTCTCCTTTTCCTCGATGCCGGTGGGTCGGCCGTCGGGATTCACCCGCAAGAGATACCGGGATACGGGTTGTGGGGCAGCGTCGGGTGCACTCTTTTTCATCAGCGGCCGGCTTTCATATGTTTTGGAGCGACAGAATTGATATCTGATTTCGTCCTTTTTTGCAAGGACCGATGGCCCCCGGAAGGGGAAGCCCCCGCCCGGCAGGGGGTTATTTCTTAGACCCGTGAATCCGTCGATCCTTATTTTCGTAGGCCCAACGGTAGTACGGTCCATTCGTCAGCTCGACGGCGGCGGCTTCATCGATGACCAGCTTGGCCCGGGGATGAAATTGCAGGACGGAGGCAGGGACGGAGGCCGTCACCGGACCCTCGATCGCCCGGGCGACGATTTCCGCCTTGTCCTTCCCCGAGGCGAGAAGAACAATCATCTTCGCTTCCAGGATGGTGCCGATCCCCATGGTCAGACAAAACCGCGGCATTTCGCGTTCGTCTTTGAAGAACGGCCGGTTGGCTTCGACGGTTTCCCTGCTCAGAATCTTCAGCCGGGTTCGGGAGGAGAGTGCCGAGCCCGGTTCGTTGAAAGCGATGTGTCCGTTCTTCCCGATGCCGAGGATCTGGACGTCGATCCCGCCGACACTCTTGATCTTATGCTCATAAGCCCGGCAGTGCTCCTCGATGTCGGAAGGCCGGCCCTCGAGACGATGGACGTTTTCCTTCCGAATGTTGACCTGCCGGAAGAGGTTTTGGTCCAGATAATAAGCGAAGCTCTGCGGATGGCTTTCCGTCAACCCGAGGTATTCGTCCAGGTTGAAGGCAATGACCGAGGAGAAATCCATCTCCCTGTTTTGGTAAAGGCTGATGAGTTTTTTGTAGAGACCCAGCGGAGTTTTGCCCGTGGCGAGGCCAAGCACCAGATCATTCTTCCGGATCCAGGCCTCCCGGATGAGGGCGGCGGATTCCGCACAGACCTGGTCATAATCGGGTTTGATGATGACTTCCATGGGTACGTCCTCGCAGCGAATTCTCTGGATTGGGAAATCATTATATAAGAATTCCCGTCCTGATAAAAGCGGCCTAGCTGTTTGATCAGTATTTCTCTCTGTGTGGTTTTATTGGGAGGAGGAAGCCGCCCTTTGCCCCCGCACCCCGGGGAACCAGTCCCGTCGGTTCCCCCCGTCGAAACGATGGGTCCCCCCTCCGCTACGGGGGCTCAAGGGCGGCTTCCTCCTCCCATCTTGAATGTCTTACGTCCCGAAATACATGATCCGGCTTGAGTTTTTTTGGCCGGCGGCGTATCAATAAAAGGGATGTTTGAATCGCAAAAACTCTCCTTTGTCTTGCGCCGATTTATGCCCCTCCTTAGCGTCTTCGTGCTGACGATGTCTTATGCTCGGGACGAGAGGTCTCAGAAATTCACCTTCGAGCGGGGTGCTATCGTCCGCGGCGACGTCACCCAGAAAGAGATCGCCCTTGTCTTCACCGGGCACGAGTTTGCCGACGGTGGAAACCTCGTCCGCGATGTCTTGAAGAGAAAGAAGGCCCGCGCCAGCTTCTTTTTCACCGGGGACTTCTACCGGCAGGAAGCGAATGCGGAGCTCGTCGTCAGCCTGAAGGAAGACGGCCACTATCTCGGGCCGCACTCCGACAGGCACATCCTATATTGCTCCTGGGAGGATCGGGAGCGACTCCTCGTCACCAAAGAGGAGTTCAGCGATGATATCCTCCGGAACTACCAAGCCATGAAGGCGTTCGGGCTCTCCAAGGGGGCTTCACCCTTCTTCATTCCGCCCTATGAGTGGTACAACGAAGAAATCGTCAATTGGGCGAAGGACCTGGGGCTCGTTCTCTGCAATTTCACCGCGGGCACTCTCTCCACCGCCGATTACACGACTCCGGATATGCCCAATTACCGTTCTTCGTCCCGGATCTACCTGAGTATCTTCGATCACGAAAGAACGGACCCTCACGGCCTGAGCGGCTTCATCCTCCTCGTCCACATCGGCACTCATCCCGACCGCCGGGACAAATTCTACAGGAGGCTTGAAGAACTGCTGAGCGGTCTTCGGGCGATGGGTTATCGCCTTGTTGGAATCGATGAATTGTTAGGCCGTTGGGATAGAACAGAAAGAGGCGGAAAATGAAACGGAGACTGTTCCTGAGCCTGACGCTCGCGCCCGGCGGATTCACCGCCGCCGCTCATGCGGGGTGACAAATCCTCGTTTTTCGATTATTTTATAGTTTTCACCCAAGAAGACTATGGGAGGGCATAATGGCAATCTCCTGGAGAGAAAGAAAACGATCATGGACGCTGACCCTCGCTGTCCTCGCTCTTGCTTCCCCAATTCTCTTTGCTGAGAGCACGGCCTTGATCAAGTATCCTCTCGACGGCGCCTGGGAGTTCCGCCAGGCCGGCCAGGAGAACTGGCGTCAGGCCGTCGTCCCGGGATGCGTTCATCTGGACCTGATGGCGGCGGGGATTATCCCCGACCCGTTCTACCGGGACAACGAGGTCCGGGTCCAGTGGGTCGAGAACGAGGACTGGGAGTACCGGAAGGAATTCAAACTTCCGGGCACGATGACAAGCAAAGACCATATCGACCTGGTCATTCTGGGCCTGGATACGCTGGCCACGATCTTCCTGAACGGCCAGAAAGTCGGTGAGACCGATAACATGTTCCGCGGCTACCGGTTTGACATCAAGCCTTTTCTCCGTCCCGACGAGAACGAACTCCTCATCCGTTTCGATTCGCCCGTCCGCCGGGCCAAGGCCCTGGAGAAGAAATTCCCCTACAAGCTTCCCGGAGGGTCCCCTCACCTCCGCAAAGCGCCCTATCATTTCGGCTGGGATTGGGGGCCGCGCCTCGTCACCTCCGGAATCTGGCGCCCCCTGGCCATTGAGGCTTGGGAAGGGGCCCGGTTGGGAGAGTTCGAGATCACCCAGGAATTTCTGGACAAGAACAAGGTTTTGCTGAAGACGCGGGTGAAAATCCTCTCCGACCGGAAACAGGAACTAGCCATCAAAGCCAGCATTTCGGGAAAGAAGCCGTTCTCGCACAGCGAAAAGGTCGATATCCAATCCGGGACGAACATCAATGAGAAATCTTTCAGCATCATCAATCCCGACCTGTGGTGGCCGGCGGGGATGGGGGAGCAAAACCTCTACGAAGTCAAGATTGACCTGTACCAGAAAGGCCGGCTTCTCGATTCGGCGACAGAAAGGATCGGTTTCCGGACCCTTGTTCTGGAACAGAAGGAGGACGAATGGGGGAAAAGCTTCCAGTTCGTGGTCAACGGCATTCCTTTCTTCGCCAAGGGAGGCAACTGGATCCCGGCTGATTCCTTCCCGCCACGGGTCACCCGGCAGCGCTATGAGTCGCTCCTCCGTGATTGCCTGGCCGTCAACATGAATATGGTCCGCGTCTGGGGCGGAGGGATCTACGAGGCGCCCGATTTCTACGACCTTTGTGATGAACTCGGGCTGGTGGTTTGGCAGGACTTCATGTTTGCCTGCGCCATGTTCCCGGGAGATGACGCCTTTCTGGAGAATGTCCAGGCCGAGGCCGAAGATGTGGTCAAGAGACTCCGCTACCACCCCGCCATCGCCCTCTGGTGTGGGAACAACGAGTGCGAGGAGGGCTGGTTCCACTGGGGTTGGAAGGAGCAGTACCCAGCATCGGTCTGGAGTGACTATGAAAAAATCTTCCACCAGATCCTTCCGCAGACGATTGAGAGGCTCGATCCCAGCCGGGCCTATTGGCCCAGCTCGCCCCATTCGGACAAGGTCGGCGAGCCCCGTTCGGAGCAGTCGGGCGACATGCACTACTGGGGAATCTGGCACGGCCAGGAGCCCTTCAAAGAATATCGCAAGAAGTTCCATCGTTTCTTCAGTGAGTTTGGGTTCCAGTCGTTCCCGCTCCTCGAGACGGTCAAGACGTTCGCCCTGCCCCAGGACTGGAACATCGCATCCCCGGTCATGGAACAGCACCAGAAACACCCCCTGGGCAACCGCCTCATCCTTCTCTATCTGCTTGACCACTACCGGCTCCCCAAAGATTTTGAATCCCTTCTCTGGGTGAGCGAGCTTCTGCAGGCGGAGGGAATGAAGACGGCCGTCGAGCATTTCCGGAGCCAGATGCCGCGCACCATGGGGGCGCTCTACTGGCAGATCAACGACTGCTGGCCGGTGGCCTCCTGGTCCGGGATCGATTACACAGGCACATGGAAGGCCCTCCATTATTATGCCAGGAGATTCTACAGCCCGGTGCTCGTCGTGCCCGTTGACGATGACAAAGACCTCCGCATCTTCAGCATCTCCGACCTGGACGAGCCGCTCGACGCCGAGCTGCATCTGGGAGTTTTCACCTATGACGGCCGCACCGTCCAGCAGGCCAAGACGCCCCTCCGGCTCGACCCGCGGACCAGCCGGCTGGTTGCCAGCAAGCCGCTCGAAGAATTGCGCAGCGGTCTCCAGCCCAACGAGGTTTATTTGGTCTGCGAATTGAAGAGGGGCGAGGCGACGCTCAGCTCGAACGTCTTCCATTTTTCGGAACTGAAGAGAGTCGAGCTTCCCCAGCCCGAGATTCGGCCGGAAGTCCTGGATAAGGACGGCCGGACGTTTGTCCGGCTGCAGGCCTCGAGGTTCGCCAAGAACGTCTATCTTTCGACTTCCGGGATCAGCGGCCGGTTCAGCGACAATTTCTTCGACCTCATCCCCGGCCGAAGCTATGAGGTCGAGTTCGTTTCCGGCCAGCCGGTCAGCGCCGAGGAGCTCGGGCGGGGCTTGAAAATCATTTCTTTGAGAGATACCTATTGAGCCGCCGGCGGACAATCCTTCTCCTGCTTTTCATCCTGCTGGCCCAAACGTGTTCACGGAGGTCAACCGCCCCGGAAGCCCCGGAGGAACAGGCCCTGACCAAAATCGTTATGGGCTATTATCCCGCTTGGAAGAAAGGGATCTTTGATTACAGCCGGATCAGATATGAGGAGTTGACTCACATCGCCCACGCTTTTACCAAGCCTGATGCGGAGGGGAATCTCATCGTCGGGGATGATTATTTCTATCCGGAGCTCGTCGCTGCCGCCCACCGGAGCGGCGTCAAAGTCATCATGAGCATCGGCGGATGGGGGAACTGCACGGGCTTCCCGGGGATGGCCGCTTCCGCCGAGGCCCGAGGCCGGTTCATCTCCCAGGCTCTTGAATCCCTCAAGGCCAATCATTATGACGGGGTGGATATCGACTGGGAGTTCGTCTCCAACCCGGCCGAGCAGCAGAATTTTGTCCTGTTCATCAAGGAGCTATCGACCGCCCTCAAGGCGGAGAACCCGCCGCTTGAACTCACCATGGCCGCTCCCTCCGGCCCTTATTGGGGAAGATGGATCGGCTATGAAGAGGTGGCCGGCGACTTCGATTTCATCGGTGTCATGACCTACGATTACCACGGCGAGTGGAGCGACCACTCGGGACACAACTCCCCCCTCTACTCCTGCGACGGCGACAACTGCGGTTCCTGGCAGGACAGTTTTCTCTACCACCTTTCCCGGGGCGTTCCCCGGGAGAAGCTCTTGCTCGGCCTGGCTTTCTTCGGCCGGTCGTTTGACTGCCCCGGATTCTACCAGACGTTCCAAAGGAGCTTGCAATATGGATATGATGAGGTCGTAGAGCTTAAGGATTCGGGCTGGAGTTTTTTCTGGGATGACTGCGCCCAAGTGCCGTTCCTCCAGAAACCGGATAAGACCGTTGTCCTCTCCTATGATGATGAGCGGTCGGTCGCCCTGAAGTGCGGGTATGTGAAGGAGAACCAGGCCGCCGGGGTTATTATCTGGGAACTGACCCAGGACGATGACCGGGGGGAACCTGTTCTCCTGCAACGTGTCGGAGAAAGTTTCAGGGAAGACCGAAAGAAATCTTGATCCAGGGAATGAATCGGCAGAGAAGGAGCTAGTCTCATGATCGTCAAAGCGAAGGGCTATCGGAAATCAGGAATAAGTTTTTTCTTATGGCTCTTGGTCGCAGCGTCGATCTCCGGGTTCTCGCTGGAAAAGAAAAAAGATTTTTATCCCGTCTCCGTTTGGTACGCCGGGGGCAAAGCCCGTGCGCCCATGCTCGAGAAGGTAACCGCCGACTCGCCGCGGCTGTGGAAGAAAGACCTGGAGCAGATCAAGAGCCTCGGCTTCAATACCGTCCGCTGCTGGGTCGAATGGACGAACTGCGAGCCCGTCGAGGGCCGGTATGATTTCAGCGCCCTGAGCACCCTCGTCGATCTGGCGGATCAGGTGGGCCTGCGGGTCATCGTCCAGGTCTACATCGACTCCGCTCCCGAATGGGTCGGAAGAAAGTACCCGGATTCCAAATTCGTCGCTTCGAACGGCCTGGCCGTTGAATCACAGGCTGCCCCCGGTTTCTGCTTCGACCACCTCCAGGTGCGGACGAAGATCCTCCAGTTTTTGAGCGAAGCCGCCAAGGTGGTCAAGGACCGGCCTGCCTTCCTTGGCTGGGACCTCTGGAGCGAACCTCACATCATCAACTGGGCGGAGGTCTATTATCTCGGGGACCTCGAGAACATCCAGTTCTGCTATTGTCACTCGAGCTTGGCCCGATTCCGGGAATGGCTCAAAGCGAAATATCGAACGCTCGCCAACCTTAACAAAGCCTGGTACCGGACCTTCGAGAACTGGGAGGAGGTCGACCCGCCCCGCTTCGGTACGATCCTGACCTATACTGATTACATCGACTGGAAGAAATACATTTCCGACAAGCTGGCCGCGGACCTGGAGATGAAAGCGGAAGCGGTGGAGGCCGTCGTCCCCGAGGGAATCGTGACCAGTCACTCGGCCATTCCCGGCCTGTTCAGCCGGCCCGGCTGGAGCGGCACGCCCGACGACCGCAAGATGGCCGCCGCGGTCGATTATTATGGAGTCTCGATCTATCCCAAACACGCCTGGACGGTGCGGCCCTGGTCACCGTTTTTCCGGGCCGCCGGGAACGACTTCATCCGCTCGATGAACTGGGCCAATGACGGGTTTTACATCGGCGAGCTCCAGGCCGGCTACGGCGTCTTTGGGATGAAGCTGAGTGTCCCGGTCGTCGGGGCCGACCTCCGCGACTGGATTTGGTCGGTGGTTGCCTGCGGAGCCCGGGCCGTCAACATCTATGCTTATTATCCGATGAGCTCGGGGTATGAAGCTGGGGGATACGGGCTGGTAGAGCTTGACGGGAAAGTGACCGAGCGGGCAATTGCGGCCGGAAAGATCGCCCGGGTCATCACTGAGAACATGGACCTTTTCCTGAAAGGCCGGCCTCCCCGGGCAGAGGTGGCCATCCTTTACAACCCCCTCTCCCACATGGTCGGCGGCCAGCAGGCCTTCACCGGAGAGGGGCAGCCGGTCGGGGTCAATAACTTGAGCGAGTCCCTCCAAGGCATCCACCGGGCATTTTTCGAGAGGCAGATCCCGGTGGACTTCCTCCACGTCATGGACCTCACTCCGGAGCGCTGGAGCCGCTACAAGCTGCTGGTCGTCCCCTATCCGGTGATGATGTCCCAGGCGGACCTGAAAAAGCTCATCGCCTATGTCGACGGCGGAGGAACGCTTCTCACCGAGGCGCGCTGCGGCTGGGTGGATGAGCGCGGCTTCTCCGCCGAGATCATCCCCGGCGGCGGACTGGACGAAATCCTCGGCTGCCGGGAAGCCTACCTGATGCCGCTCCAGAAGCCGTCGACGCTCAGGATCAAGGGAACCCATGAGGCCTTGCCTTGGCTCCGGGACGGCGACAAGCTCGATACGCTTTTCTTCGAGGAGGGTTTTGAGCTTGTCGGGAGCAAGGCGCAGGTCCTGGCCGAGTTCGAAAATGGCCGGCCGGCGATCGTCTCCGCCAAGCAGGGAGAGGGGAGGGCCATCATCGTCGGTTCGTTCATCGGCTCGGCCTATCACCATTTCCGCAATCCCAACAACGGGAAGTTCCTGGCTGGCCTGGCCGCCTGGCTAAAGGTCATTCGGTCCGTCGAAGTCTCCGTTGCCGAGGGCGATGTCCTCGTGGAGGCGAGGCTCTTGGAAGCAGAAAACCGGCGGGTGCTTTTTTCCTTCAACCGCGGTGACCGGCCGGCGACGGCTGAATTCGCCGTCGCCCTGCCGGACCAGAGTTTTCAGGCGACAAACCTGGAGACCAAGGAAACGGTTTCTTCCCGCTATCAGGAGGGTCGGCTGCATCTGACGAAAATTCTCCAACCCGGCGAGGTCTGGGTCGTCCTCTTAAGGCGAGGCTGACTTGAAGCACAGGGCGGAGCAAGAATACTGCGGCGGGATCGATGTCGGCGGGACCAAGGTCTCGGCCGCTCTGTTCACGCCCCGGGGCTGGATGTCCGGCCGGAAAAGGGTTGCCATCGACCGGGGTTCCCCGGAAAAACCGGTGCGCCAGATAGTTTCGGCCATCCGCGGCCTTGAGAACCAGGCCCGGAGGAAGGGTGGGGTGCTGCGGGCCGTCGGCATCTGCATCCCCGGAGTCGTCTTTGCCCGGAGCGGCCGTGTCTGGGCTCCCAATATCCCGGGTTGGAATGACTTTCCGCTCCGCGACCGGCTGGCGGTGAAAACGAAGACGACAATCCTCCTGGAGAGCGATCGCAGCGCCTATGTCTTGGGCGAACAATGGCGCGGCGCCGCCAAAGGCAAAAAGGACGTCGTCTTCCTGGCGGTGGGAACAGGGATCGGCGCCGGAATCCTCTCCGGGGGGAGGCTTGTCACCGGCAGCGGGGGTATCGCCGGTGCCGTCGGCTGGTTTGCCCTCGACCCGCGCTTCCGGAAGGAATACGCAGCCAGGGGCGGCCTCGAAGCGGAAGCCTCGGGGGGGGGCATCGGACGGAAGGCCAGGGAATTCCTCTATGCGGGAGAGATATCGCTTATAAGAGATATAGTGAAAGGAAGAATCGACAGGGTGACCGCCGAGACCGTGACCGGCGCGGCCCGGGCGGGAGATCCCCTGGCGCTCACCATCCTGGAGTCGGCCGTCACTTACCTGGGAATGGGCATCGCCAATATCGTCAGTATCCTGAACCCGGAGATGATCGTCCTGGGGGGTGGATTGTTCCAGGCAGGAGAGCTTCTCCTCGGGCCGGTCCGGAAGGAGTTCAAGAGGTGGGCCCAGCCGCTGGCCGCAAAAAAAGTCAGGATCGTGCTCTCGGCGCTGGGTGAGGACGCGGGCCTTTGTGGCGCCGCCAAGCTGGCCTGGGAGAGCACGGTTAATTGAGCGAGGGAGAACGAGATGTCGTCACTAGACTACTTGAACAGGATCCAAGGGATCATCGAGACCATCAAAACAAAAGAGCTGAACAACATCCGGGCGGCCGGCAGGATCATGGCCCGGTCGGTCGGACGCGGGGGAAGGATCTATGCCTACGGGACAGGCCATTCCGTGATCCCCGTCCTTGACCTCTATCCGCGGTATGGCAGTTTTGTGGGGTTCTATCCGCTTTATGACCCCCGGCTGATGTGGTTCAACGTCATCGGCTCGGGCGGGGCGCGGGAGCTGCTCTGGCTGGAGAGGCGGGAAGGGTATGCCAAGGTCTTCCTTGAGAGCTATCATCTGGAGCCGCGGGACTGCCTCATCGCCTTCTCTCACGGCGGCCTGAACTCGGCGGCGATCGAGGTTGCGATAGAGGCCAAGGCGAACGGGCTCAAAGTGATCACTGTCTCTTCGCACGCCAACCGCAAGATCTCGAAACCCCGGCATTCGTCCGGAAAGTACCTCTCCGACCTGGCCGACGTGGCCATCGACAATTGCACGCCGCACGAGGACGCTCTGGTCGACGTCGGGCAGAGGGAGAAAGTGGCCGCGGGTTCGACGGCGGCGGCGATCGTTATCGCCATGTCGCTCGTCGCCGAAGCTGCGACCATCCTGGCCAAGAAGAAAAAGCTTCCGCCGACCTTCGTTTCGCCAAACGTTCAGGGTGTTCCCAAGAGGCATATGGACAAGGTCTATGAAGCCTTTTCGGAATTCTATTATGCCCGACCGTGGAAGCGGCGAAAGCCGATGAAAAAAACGCGCCGCCGATGATGACAGGAACCGGCCAGACAAACCCGACACCCGCGGGTGCCCGCCGCCTGGTCTTTTCGGCTTGGGCGGGGATCTTCGTTTTTGGCCTAGTCATGGCGATATTGGGGGCGATTCTTCCGTCGCTTTTCGAGCGCATCGCTTTTAACAAGAGCGAAGCCGGAAACCTCTTCTTTTTCATGAACCTGGCCATGCTCGGGATGTCGGTCGTCTTCGGACCGGTCGTCGACAGGTTCGGCTACAGGGGCTTCCTAGCTCTTTGCTCGCTGCTCGTCGCGGTTTCTTTCTTTCTTTTTACACTGGCCCCGACCTATTCTTTCCTTGTCGCGGCGGCCGTCCTCCTCGGCATCGGTGGGGGAGGGCTCAACGGGGGGGCGAACGCGCTGACCAGCGACCTCAACCCGAAGAGCCGGAGTGCGGCCCTGAATTTTTTGGGGATTTTCTTTGGGTTCGGTGCCTTGCTCATCCCCTTGCTTATCGGGACTCTCCTCGGAATCCTCGGCCTCCATGCGATCCTGGCCGTGGTCACCGGACTCAGCCTGATCCCCTTTGTTTTCTTCCTTTTATTGCGCTTCCCGCCGGCCAAACAGGCCCAGGGGTTTCCGCTGCGCCAGGCCGCCCGGGTCGTCGGCAGTCCGCTCCTCTGGTTGTGCGGTCTCCTGCTTTTCTTCCAGTCCGGGAACGAGTTCACGATGGGCGGCTGGATCTCCACCTACCTCAATGAACAATTCCGATTCTCTCCCATGACCGCCTCTCTCGTGCTGTCGGGATACTGGGGGACGATGATGCTCGGCCGGCTGATCATTTCCCGAAGGCTGGTCAAGGTCATAAAGAACGAGCGCCTGGTCCTGGCCAGTGCGGTCCTGGCCCTGGCCGCGACCGCGCTGGTGGTCGCGGCGCCGACAGGACAGCTGGCCGCGCTCGGCGTCGTCCTGACCGGCTTCGGGTTCGCGGCCATCTTCCCGACGACCCTGGCTATCGCCGGAGAAGCCTTCTCCGACCTCACCGGGACGGCCTTCAGCGTTATCTTTATGATCGCCCTGGCCGGAGGGATGACCGCTCCCTGGCTCACTGGAAAAGTGGCCGACGCATCCGGCCTTCGCAACGGCCTCCTCATTCCGGTTGTGAGCTGCGCCCTGATCATCCTGATTCAGCTCGTGATCATAAGGACGCAGAGACGAAGGGAGCTTGCGGCCTAGCGGCCAAGAGAAGGCGCAGCGTTTGAGGTGAAGAATGAAGAGACGCGTTTTCAAGGGGAACCTGGTTCTGGCTGAGAAAATCCTGGAAAACGGCGCTGTCGTCATCGAAGAAGAGAGGATCGTCGGGGTCTTTCCCTCCGCCGAAAAACATGTGTTCGAGGGAACTGATCTCATTGATCAAAGCGATTGTTATATCGCACCTGGATTGGTCGACCTCCACCTCCACGGCGCCATGGGCCGGGATGTCATGGACGGGAACATCGCCGGGCTGCAGGAGATCGCCGCCTATCAGGCTGGGAACGGCGTTACCGGGTTTGTGGCCACGACGCTGGCCGCGGCCCTGCCCCAGATAAGTGATGCGGTGATGGGCGTCAGGGCGGCGCAGACCAAACCCCTGCCTTCTGAAATCTTGGGGCTCCATCTCGAGGGGCCGTTCCTGAGCTTCGAGAAGAAAGGAGCGCAGAACCCGGAGTTCATCAGGCCGATCGATCTGGAGGCCATGAGTACGATCCTGGAGCTGTGCGCCGGGATCAAGACCATTATCACCGTCGCTCCCGAGATGGGCGACAACCTGAGTTTTATCCCGGCTTTTAGAAAGGGCGGGCTGGTTGTTTCGATCGGGCATTCGGCTGCGACCTACGAGTTGGCCATGACGAGTTTTGAGCGGGGTGTCGCCCACGCAACTCACCTCTACAATGCGATGAGCGGGTGGTTGCCGCGCGAACCGGGTGTCATCGGCGCCGTTCTCGACTCGGATGAGGTGACGGCCGAGCTTATCGCCGACGGCGTCCATGTCCATCCGGCGGCCTTACGGCTGGCGATCCGGCAGAAAGGAGCCGACAGGATCTGCCTGATCACCGACAGCCTGAACGCCGCGGGTCTCGGCGAGGGCGAGTATCGTGTCGGGGGACTCGAAGTCGTGGTTAGCAAAGGTCAGGCCCGGCTCAAGGAAAGTGGGACGCTCGCCGGCAGTATTCTGACGCTGAATCGCGCGGTCAAGAATGTGATCGACTGGGCGGGAGTGCCGGTTCCCCAAGCGGTCCGCATGGCCTCCTTGAATCCTGCCCGCGTCCTCGGCTTGGATGGTCGCCTAGGGAGTATCGAAAAGGGAAAACTGGCCAACCTGGCCGTTTTCGACCGGGATTTCAACGTCGTCACAACAATCATGCGCGGCCGAAACTTGACCTGAACAATTCATGAAATGAAGAGAATTGATTTATTCACAAGTCATGCAGATAATTTTCCCCCTCCCCTGGTGGGAGGGGATAGAGGGGAGGGGGCTGTCTTTTTACAGTCACCCTCTCCCCGACCCTCTCCCGTCCAGGGAGAGGGAAATCTAATACTCCTTCATTTCATTCATTGTCCAGGTTAAGAGACAGGCTGGTGTTTTTGTTGGATGGGAGGTCGAAATGAGAGCAGTCAGTGAGAAACCGCATGCCAAAAAGATTTTGATCGCGCTCCTTCTAGCTTGCGGTCCGGTTTTTTGTTCTTTTTTGATTTCTCCCGCCGCCGTCCCTTCAGCCGGCCGCGGGAGTGCCGAGGAGAACGTCCGCAAAACCCTCCTCAGTCAGCACCGCGAGCTATTGATCGAAAAGGGATTCTGCGACGAGAAGGGGCGGGAGATAGACGACCGGCTCGACCGGACCATTCAGCAAGCCCGGACCAAGGGGATTAATTCCGACAGGAAGATCTTGAATCATATCCTTGATGAATTGAATTTTGCGCCGGCGAACCTCGGCCGCTTTCCCGAGTGCGCTTTCGACCGTCCCCTAGGCCACACCCTCGCTTGGTATGGCAAGACCGTTGCGCCCGGCAACATCGAAGCTCAGGCCGAGGGGAGCGCCTGCCCCGCCGGCGGGATCGGGGCCGGCTCCTTCGAATGGACGATGAGCGGGCATTACCGCTACTGGTTCCTGAAATCCGGCTGGATGGTCGATGACACGGTCTGGGCCGACCAGTTTCATGTTTTCATGAAGCAAGGCAGCAAAACGATCGCTCAGACCCTCTCGACGGGCTCTCCCCCGGCGGGTTCATTGCAGAGCTGGGAGTGGGAATATCCGGTGGGGAAAGGGGCCTACTACGCCCTCTTTCCCAAGTCCGGGTTCTCCTACGAGCGGAACGAAGCGTTCCCCGTCAAGCTGGCCGTCACCCAATTTTCCCCGGTCATCCCCCACAACTATCGGGAGACCAGCTATCCCGTGGCTGTCTACAAATGGATTGCCGAAAACCCAACCACCGAGCCCGCTGAGGTCAGTGTTATGTTGACCTGGCAGAACATGATCGGCTGGGAGGCGGCGCCCAGAGAAGGCTCCGCCGATTTCTTGTGGGACAGGAAAAGCGGCGGGAACAGCAACGTGTTCGTCCAGGACGGTCATAAGAAGGGGATTGTCTTCTGGAAAAAAGGGTCGGACATCAAGACAGGCAACGCCATGACCGGATCGATGTGCATCGCCGCGGCCGAGGTGCCCGGGAAGGCCGTCGTTTATTACGAGGCTGGGTTCGATCCTGCCGGCGACGGGAGCGAGGCCTGGAGGACGTTCACCCGCGACGGGACCCTGGCCAACGGCCCTGCTTCAGGTCCGGCCTCCGAGAACGAAACCCTCGCCGGGGCGATCGCCGTCAAGGTGACGCTCGGGCCAAAGGAGCATATCGAATTTCCACTCGTTATCGCCTGGGACCTGCCTTATTACGAATTTGAAAAGGGCGTGAAATACCGGAAGAAATATACGGATTTTTTCGGGGCAACGGGCGAGCAGGCCTTCGCCATCGCCGCCGAAGCCCTTGAAAGATACGGCGATTGGGAGAAGGCGATCGATGACTGGCAGAAACCGATCCTGGCCGATTCCCGTCTTCCCGGCTGGCTGAAACAAGCCCTTCTCAATGAGCTTTATATCCTGGCCGAGACCAGTATCTGGGACGCTTCGACGGGCCTTCACAGCTACCTCGAGAGCGCCGACTACCTCATGTACGGAACTTTTGACGTTGACTCCTATTGCTGGCCCATCCTGAAATTGTGGCCGGAGCTTGAAACCGGCAACATCCTTTTCTTCGCCCGCAGCCTGGAGATGGAAGACCCCGCGTTCAAACAGTATCAGTATCCCGTTGTTTTTCCCGGTGAGGTTCCGGAAAGCAAACAAGATTATTACTGGAACACGAACAAAGTCCGCGGCATGATGCCCCACGACCTCGGCTCCCCCCGGCTCCGTCCCTGGATAGTCCTGAATGCATTTGACTGGCAGAACGGGAACGTCTGGAAAGACCTCAACCCGAAGTTTCCCCTCCGCGCCTACAGGGATTTTCTGGCCGGCGGGGGCAAAGATATCGATTTCTTGCAAGACGCCTTCCGCGCTTCGGTCGTCGCCCTGGATACCCTCGAAAAACGCTTCGGCCACCCCGACACCCACATTCCCTTGAACGAGGGCATTCCCGACCAGACCTATGACACCTGGAAGATGAAGGGGGAAAGCGCCTATGTCACCATGCTCTGGCTGGCCGCCTTGAAATCGACCTGGACGATGGGCCGGCTGTTGATCGAGCACGGAGGAGCTGGAATCAGCGGGCCGGATATCCAAGCCACAATCGCCAAATACCAAGCCTGGTTCGAGACCGGCCGCGCGGCCCTGCAGAAGCTCTGGAACGAGGAGGGCGGTTATTTCCGGATCGACGCTTCCACCGACGATATCATGACCGACCAGCTCTTCGGCGTTTGGTATTCGGATATGATTGGGCTCGAGGAAGAGGAAGCCCGGAGGATCATCCCCCGCGACGAGGCCCGGCGGGCGCTCGAGACGATCTTCGAGAAGAATGTCCTCGGCTTCGGCGGCGGCCTGTTGGGGGCTGTCAACGGCAGGAAGAGCGACGGCGGCCAGCTCTTCAGCCAGCAAGGGGACGAAGTCTGGGTGGGGACGGCCTACGCCTTCGCGGCTAACTGCGCCCTCCACGGCTTGCTCGACGAGGCGCTCCGCACGGCCTACGGCGTCTATCATGTCGTCTACAGTCCTTTTGGACAAGGCTACTTTTTTAAGACGCCGGAGGCCTATCTCAATCCCGATGAACCCGTCTGGAACAACCCGGCGGCGAAGAACGGAGAACGCTTGTTCCGGGCGATGAAATACATGCGGCCCGGAGCGGTCTGGGCCCTTTACGAGGCGCTGTTGAAAATGGCCCCCTGAAGCGCTATCTTATTATTTGCTGTTTGGACCTTGAAAATGACCGGGAAAAGGATTGCTCTTATCGTCGGCGTCCTGGCCGTCGGAATTCTCCTCTGGCTGTTCTGGCATCCCGGAAAGAGCCCGGCAGAACGGGTCGAGAAACTCTGGGCCGAGAACGGCGTCGGCAAGCCCAATGTCATCCTGATCACTCTGGATACGACCCGCGCCGACCACCTCGCCTCCTACGGGTATCCCAATGTGAAAACTCCCCACCTTGATACTCTCGCCCGGAGGGGCGTCCTTTTCGAGCAAGCCGCCACAACGTCTCCTCTGACGCTCCCGGCCCATTGCTCGATGCTGACGGGGATGTATCCGACCTACCATGGAGTCCGGATCAACGGGAACACGGCCCTCAACGAGGAGCAGACGACGATCGCCGAGGTCCTTTCCGCCCAGGGTTACCAGTGCGGAGCCTTTATCGGCGCCTTCGTTCTCGACGGCCGCTGGGGGCTCAAGCAGGGCTTTCAGTATTACGACGACCAGTTCGACCTGAAAAAATACAAGCATCTCGACCTCGGGGCCGTTCAAAGGCCGGGCAACGAAGTCATGGACGCCGCGCTCGACTGGCTGGAGAAGCAGAAGAGCTCGCCGTTCTTTGCCTGGATCCATCTCTATGACCCGCACACCCCCTATGAACCCCCGGAACCCTATTTGTCCGAGTATCGTCCGCGCGGTCTTGTCGGCTTGTACGACGGCGAGATCGCCTTCATGGACGAACAGATCGGACGCTGCCTCGGCTGGCTCGAAAAGAACGGGCTCGACAAAAGCACGGTGCTCGTCCTTGTCGGCGACCACGGCGAAGGGCTGGGGAGCCACGGAGAGGGAACGCACGGCTACTTTATCTATGATTACGCCGTCCACGTGCCGCTCATCATCGCGACGCCTATTGAGAGCCTGCAAGGGATTCGCATCCCCACCCAGGTCCGGACCGTCGACATTTTCCCCACTCTCATGGACATCCTGAATTCTCCGCCTCCTGCCCAAACGCACGGCCGCTCTCTGCTTCCAGTAATGTTCCGGCCGGAGAAGGAAGCGGATGGTTTCGCCTACGCGGAGTCGATGTCTCCGAACCTTCAGTTCGGCTGGAGCTCTCTCCACGCCCTGCGAACGACCCAGTACAAATATATCCAGGCTCCCAAAGCGGAGCTCTATGACCTCTCCCGGGATATCGACGAGCAAACGAACCTGCTGCCGCAAGATCCGGGGATTGTCCGGCGGATGAAGGAGACGCTGGGCCGGCTCATGGAGGAAACGGGCCGGGATGCGCCAAAGCCTCAAGCGGCCAACCTGGATAAAGAGACCATGGAAAGGCTGTCCGCTTTGGGGTACATCGGAGCCCCCGTTGCGGCCAAAAAGGCGACCGATACAGCGGGACCTCTTGCCGACCCTAAGGACAAGCTGCCGGTATTCCAGGCCGTCACGGCGGCCGGAGAGCTGGTCTTGGAAGAAAAGTATGCCGAAGCCGCTGCCAGGCTGGAGTCGGCGCTCCGAGAAGAGCCGATGATTCCCCAGGCGTTGCTCGTCCTCTCGACCTGCTATGTGGAGCTGGGGAGAACGGAGGAAGCGAAGGCCAAGCTTGAGCTCGTCTTGAAAGAGGACCCGGAGAGCATTCCCGCCCTGATCAGCATGGCCAATATTCTGCTCGAGGAAAAGAAAAATGAAGACGTCATCGCCCTCTGCAAGCAAACACTCTCCCTGGACGAGCGGAACACCCAGGCCCATGTGCTCATCGGCGAGATTTATTTGGGGGAGCTGAAGTACAACGAAGCGCTCCCTTACCTCGAGCAAGCGGTCGAGATTCAGCCGAAAGTGACCCGAAACCGCCTCACCCTAGGGGCATGCCTATTGGGACTCAAGCAATATGGCAGGGCGGAAACGGAGTTTAAGCAGGTTGTCGAGGAAGCCCCGAAATTCCCCCTGGCCAATTTTAACCTGGGGCTTCTCTATGAGGAGACCGGGAGGCTCGAAGAAGCCAGGGCGGCCTATGCCGAGGAAGTCACCCATTATCCCGGGGAATTCAAGGCCCGGTTCAACCTCGGAAAGCTCCTTTTCAAGCTCGGAGACAGACCCGGCTCCCTGGCCCAAATCCGGGAGGTCGTCAAGTTAACCCCCAAATTAGCGGAAGGCCATCTTCTGCTCGCCCGCGGCCTTCTCTATGAGGATGTCCCTCTCGAAGAGGTCCAGGTGGAGGTCGAGAAAGGGCTCTCCCTGGCTGAAACGGATGACCTCAAGGCCCTCGGTTATTTTCTCCTGGCCGATATTTACAACCGCCGTCAGGAGCCGGAGAAAGTGAAAGACGCCCTGAGAAAAGCCAACGCCTTCAAATCCAATAGGAGTGTCCGATGAGATATCGCATTCCCCGAGACATCCTGGTTTTGATCGCCCTTTTTGTCCTGGCCCAGTTCCATCCCGTCCACGGCCAATACCGCGAATACTACTTCTACGGGAAGGTCCTCGACCCGCAAAAAGAACCCCTGGCCGATGTCGAGATCTTGCTCCGGGATGTCGAGACGAGCCGCAGCTATTACGTTAAGACCAATAAGAAGGGCGAGTTCAAGCTGGCCGGCCTGCCCCACGGCATCTATCGGGTCACCATCGAGAAAGAAGGATACGCCCCGAAAGAGGACGAATGGAGGTTCACGATACATCAAGACACCATGCAGAAGGTCGAGATCCCTCCGGTGACGCTCGTCTCCGAGGTCGAGCTCCAGGAAGCGATGAAGCTGCAGGAGATGCAGGGTGAGATCAAGGAGGCGTTCGAAAAGATCAGGCAGAAGGATTATGACGGGGCTATCCCCATGCTCAAGGACGTGCTGGCCAAAGACCCCAAGGACCCGAACGCTCTGTACCTCCTTGGGATGAGTTATTCCAAAAAACAGATGTATCCGGAGGCCATCGAGGCCTTGACCCAGGTTGTCGAGCTGGTCCCGAAGTTCCCGGCGGCCCGGTTCGAACTGGCCATCGGCTATCAGAATCAGGGGGATAAAGACAAAGCGCTCGAGCAATACCAGAAAACGCTGGAATTGGATCCCAGCAATCCCGACGCGGCCTATAACGCGGGACTGATTCTGTTCGGGCAGAACCGGGTGGACGAGGCCCTAGCCTTTTTCGAGAAGGCGCTGGGCCTGAAACCGGGCGATTCGGCCTACCTGGAGATGGCCGGGAGGTGCTATATCAACGGGGGGGATTTTCCCAAGGCCATCGAGTATCTCGAGCAGGCCAAGCTCGGCCTCGCGGACCAGGAAAGGGTTGAATTCCTGGAGGGCTTGATCACCAAGCTCAAAGAGCAGGTCAAGAAATAGGCTCCGCGAAGGACTGGCAAACACAGCTTGACAAAAGGCGTTGGAAAATATATGAATTTCCTGTGAGCTCTCACGGGGATTATCAAATAAGTTAGTTCAGGCACAACTTTCAGTAAGGAGGTGGAGTCGCGGAAAACCTATCTATAAGGGCTAGGGTTGTTTCTTCCGGGTCTTCCGGAAGAGATGGGGCTTTTTTCAAGGAATTCAAAACAGGAGGTGAGATTGTTTAAGTCTAGAAGGCACCTGGTTATGATTGGCTTCCTTGTCCTCTGCTTCACCTTTTTAAGCGTGAACGTTGTCCGCGCCCAGTCGGTCCTCGAGGGTAAGCTGACGGGAACGGTCACAGATGACAAAGGTGAAGTCCTTCCCGGAGTGACGGTCGAGATTACCGGCCCTGCGGTAATGGGCAAAAGGTCTGCCGTCTCCTCGGCCAAGGGAACATACGTCTTTCTGAACGTTCCTCCCGGCACATTCACGCTGACGGCTTCGCTGCCCGGGTTTAAGACGTACGTTCAAGAGAATGTCATCCTCGGGGCGGGGAGCACTGTCGACATCAAGGTGGCCATGCAGATGGGAGCGATCGAAGAGCAGGTCACGGTCATCGCTTCAAGCCCGATCGTCGATGTCAAGACCTCGACGATCGATTCCAGGCTGGACGGAGAGTTGTTGGCCAGGCTCCCGACCAGCCGGGATGCGTTCTACGACTTGTCCTTGACGACGCCGGGGATGTTCGACGTCGCCAGCTCCGGGTCCTGGCTCCCCAGCCCGACGGCCTACGGCGGCTCCAGCATGGAAAACGTTTTCCTGGTCAACGGGGTCAACACCACCAATCCCCGCGGCGCAGCCTTCGGGTCGCTGGTCAAAGTCAATTACAATGCGGTCGAGGAAGTCCGGATCGTCGCCCTCGGCTCCAAGGCGGAGTACGGAAGTTACTCCGGCGCGGCGATCGATGTCCTGACCAAGTCCGGGAGCAACACCTTCCACGGCAACGCGGCTTACTATACAGAGCTGAAGAGCTGGTTCGAAACCAACCAGCCGGCCGACGGTCCACTGGCGGGTGACGGTTGGCTCTTCGTCCAACCGGGGGACGTCCTCGCCGGCACGACGAAGACGAACTGGGAAGGAAACTTCACCCTGGGCGGGCCCATCCTCAAGGACAGAGTCTGGTTCTACGGCGCTTTCGACTACATCCGGGCCGATTCGCTGCCCGTGAATTGGAGTCTGCTCAACACCTACACCGGACGGTACTTTGACGTCAAGATTTCCGCTGAACCTCTCAGAAACCACAGGGCCTGGGTTAACTATCATTATGAATATAACACAGGCAGGGGTTGGAGCTGGGGCACGCAGCCGGAGTGGGACACCACCATGACCTATGGTCCCGACACGTACAATAACACGCTTTCAGCCCAGTGGCAGTTCCTGCCCACGAGCAACATGATCTTCACGGCCAAGTACTTGGGTTTCTGGACCGACGACCAGCCCCATATTCCGGAGGGCGGCGTCGGCCATCCCGGCTACATCAACTGGTGGAAGTGGGCTACCCAGTACGGGATCGCCGGGGATTTCCCCTATGTCGAAGCCCAGAAATCCACCCGTCAGACCGTCCAGGCGGACATGTCCTATTATGCCGAGGATTTCCTCGGGGAACACGACATCAAGTTCGGCGCCCAATACACCAAGGGCCGGGGCAACTGGATGGGCGGCTATTTCCAGAACTACGCTAACTTCACCTATCCCTTGGGAGGCTGGTGGGGATATGACACCGGCCGGATAAATATCGACTATCTCAAGGCCTATACCTGGTATGCCAACAACGCCGTCCAGGACGGCCTCCTTTTCTACAACAACAAGGTCGAGATGAACCCGTTCCTGACGGTGCGGACCGCGGATTCCCTGGGTTTCTTCATCGACGACCAGTGGTCCCCGACCAAGCGGCTGACCTTGAACCTGGGTCTCCGCTATGACCGGATGACAACCAAGTACGGCGCAGGGAAGGTCTACGATTACGTGAGCTCTCCCGATGAGATCAACGGGCCTCCTCCCGTCCTTCGCGACCGGGCTT
>CAYOZW010000014.1:20599-28788 GCA_964408495.1 uncultured Eubacteriales bacterium | reverse complement strand
TTGCGGCTGTATTCGAAAGTGTTCATCGAGCCCAGGAGATCGTAGCGGAAATGGGAGGTGCGGGGGATGTCCTCGACGACGCCCGTCACCTGCCAATCGCGGCGTCCGTCTGTGTTCAGTGTCTTGCCGACCGGGTCTTCTGACCCGAAATACCTCTCGGCCGTGGACCGGGTCAGGACAACGGAGTTCGGTTCGGTCAGAGCTGTCTTTGGGTCTCCCTTCAGGAACGGTACGGTGAAGACGTCGAAAAAGGACTGATCGCCGGACCAGAAGCGCTCCTCACTGAAGACCTTGTCTCCATACCGGACAACCGGGACGCCGAAACGATGCACCTTGGTGGACGCTTCGACTTCTGGAAATTCCGTGATCAGGGCCTGAGCCATGGGAGTGCATGAGGTCGCACTGTAGAATTCCGTGTTATTGGCGACCGCGCGGACATTAACCCGGTAGATCCGTCCGGCCTTCTCGTGGTGCCGGTCGTAGCTCAGTTCATCCTGGACAAAAAGAGCGATCAGGATGAAACCGACAACACCGATGGTCAGGCCGGCGATGTTGATTAAGGAGATGCCTTTGCGTTTTTTAAGGTTGCGGAGGATGATTTTGAGGCTATGGGCGAACATTTTCTTCCTCCAAGATTAAATAATAGTATCCGCTTTAAGGGGGAAAGCAGATTTCATGCCAATATAGCCGATGCCGGATGCCCGGAGTTTCCGGGCAAATTCCCTGTCCGTGAGCGAACAGGAAACGTCCGCTTCTGGACATTTCGCCCGGGATTGCTTCTCAACCTTGGGACCGGCCTCATCTCAAATTGACATCCGGCGACGCCTTTATCTATCATTCCCAACGATCGAATAAAGCAAAAGGAGTGCTTGAACGAGAGTTCGACCAGTGCAGAAGAAAAGAAACTTCGCAGTCTTTATGATGCGAACTTTTGGGCTCGGAGATAAAAGGAGGAAACCTTGAAGAAATCCTTTAGCCTTGTTTTAGTCCTGATGGTTCTTGCCGCCGTTTCGTCCGCCCGCGCGGAGATTGGTGCCCAATCTTTGTCCTCCGCGGACGCTCCCAAAAGGCTGACCGTTCCCGAGGGTAACGGCAAGCCCGTATTGCTCGATGGAATATTCGCCCCGGGAGAATGGGACGATGCGCTGAAGGTTCCGATCCACGACCGGATCGATCTTTTCCTAAAAAAAAATTCCGGGCACCTTTTCCTGGGCTTGAAATATGAGGATGCCCTGGGCGTCATCGTAGATCTTTGGTTAACGTCCGACGATAAAACGGTTTATCAGATGCATTCGTCGGGACAGTTGGGGGAAGGAGTGCTGTCGCTTCCGGTCGCGGACGAATGGCCGGAAACCCTCATCGGTTATACCCAGGATTGGGACGCGAACGAGATCAAGTCGGACAGCAAAAAAAAGGCCGAATGGCAGGCGGCGGGCCGGCCCGCCGAGGGCTACCGTGAAGTCCTCTTCCCTTCCGACGGGAAGGAATTCCAGATCGTTCTATCGAAATTCTCCGGCCGCCGCTTAAAAATGAGACTCCGGTCCGGCGATTCGAAGGGCTTGGTGGTTTATCCGGAAAAGACCGACCTCAAAAGCACCGACAATTGGCTGGAGCTCGTGTTGTCCGAGAATGAGACGACGGAATCGAACGACCAACTCTCAAGACTACAGGCAAAAAGCCAAGAGGCCGAAAAGCAGGAGGTTGCCCGGGTGATCAGCTCGGTCATCGGCTGGGCCAAGGACAAGAACCTCGACCTGTTTTACGGCTCGATCGCCCACGACGACGATTACATCAGCGTGACCCCCGGGCAGAGGGTTATCAAGCGTTTCGAGGACGTCAAGCAGAACGTCCCCTTCTGGATGAGCCCGGATTTTCAATACGTCCGCCATGAGTTGAAGGATCTGGAGATCAAGTTCGGCCGCTGCGGCGAAGTCGCCTGGTTTTATTGCGTCCTCGACGACATCAACACCTATAAAGGCGAACCCGCCTCGTGGGAGAACACCCGCTGGACGGGCGTCGTGGAGAGGCGGGACGGCAGGTGGGTCGTCGTCCAGCAGCACTTCTCGTTCGCCAGCGATAAGTGAGTCCGGACCCACCGCGGCCGCGGCAATCGGGGCGTTACCCACAACGGAGCGACCGGGCTGGCCAGGGCCGCCGTGTCGAATCCAAAGATGTCCGTGAGCGAACAGGAAACGTTCAGTTCTGGACATTTCGTCAGGCACAGCCTTTCGGCCTAGGGTTAGAGACTCCGCCTGCCTGTTGGCACGGGAATTGCAAAAGAATTAATCCGGGCTGTTCTCAGACAGCCTTTCGTAGAGACAAAAAAATGGGAGCTTGATCATGAAAAGCGACTTCAAAATCGCCCTCCGGAACATCCTCCGTCATAAGGTCATCTCCCTCGTCAATATTCTCGGGCTGGCCGTCGGCATGAGCGTTTGTCTCCTGATGATGGTCTATGTCGTCAATGAAACGCGCTACGAGGATTTTCAGGAAAATGGAGACAGGATCTACCGGATCGCCCTGGAGTGGGGACGGAAAGGGAGCCGGATGAAATTCGCCGGGACAATGCCCGGCCTTGCGCCTGCGCTGGCGGCCGAGTTCCCTGAAGTCGAGAGCGCCGTCCGCGTCCGGGTCGACAGGAATATCGAGCTTCGGTCCGAGCCGTCCGCCCCGGCCTTAAGCGCGGATACGGCCCTTTTCGCCGACCCCGATTTCTTCGAGATGTTCTCCTTTCCCCGCAGGCCAGGCTTGCAGCAGGATCCTCTGAAAGAACCGTTCGTGGCGGTCCTCAGCGCATCTCTGGCCAGTGCTGTCTTTGGAGCTGAAGACGCTGTCGGCCGGACCGTCCTCGTCGACGACCAGCCGGTTAAGGTCACCGGAGTAATGGAAGACGCACCGGCCAACACCCACCTCCGGCCCGACCTGGTTCTCTCTTATGCCACTTATGAGGCTCTCGAAGGCCGTCCGAACGCCGGCTGGTCGAATTGGGGGATGGACCGTACCTATGTTCTCTTCAGGGAGAAACCAGACATCCCGTCCTTCGCGGGCAAGCTCAAGGAACTTCTCAGGAAAAACGTCGACCCGGCAAGGGCTGATATGTTCGTCTTTCACCTTCAGCCTCTCAAAGGCCTGCATTGGGTCACCGATTTTCGCGGCGACATCCATCCCCGCGGCAACCGGGCCTATTTTTATATGTTCATCTGGGCCGCCGTGCTCGTCCTCGCCGTGGCCTGCTTCAATTTCGTCAACCTGACTTCGTCCCAGAACCTGGGGCGGATGCAGGAGGTTGGAGTCCGTCATGTCCTCGGTGCCACCCGGAGCCGGATCATTGGACAGCTCCTTCGCGAATCGCTGGTCGTTTCGGCCGCTGCTGTCGTTATCGGAGCGGCGGTCCTGCAGATGGCCTACCGGCCGATGATGTCTTTTATCGGCGCCCAGGTCGTTCTGACGACGGCCCATCTTCCTTATCTAGCCGGCGTGTTCGCCTTGGTTCTCCTGGCTGCGTTGGCTGCCGGTTTCGTCCCGGCTTGGACCATGTCGCGTTATAAGCCCGCGGAAATCCTGGGCAAGGGTAGCAACCCGGCACGTCCTTCCCTCTCTCTCCGCAAGGGGCTTTTTGCCCTCCAGTTCGTCATCACGATCGCCCTGATCATCGCCACTCTGGTGGTCTACCGGCAGATGAAGTTCGTCCTGGATTCCGACCTCGGGTTTAACAAGAACAACGCGCTGCTCGTCCCCTATTTCCGCCCCGATTCCCGGGTGCGCGACCGCTACGAGATCATCCGCCAGGAACTGGAAAGAGATGCGTCCATCATCAGCGTCTCGGCCACGAACACCTCTCCCGGCGTGAGCAGCATGTCCAACATGACGGTTTTCCCCGGCCAGACCGATATTGCCTCGGGCATCACCCTGCAAAGCCTCAGTGTCGATTATGGCTTCATGAAGGCCCTCGATCTGAAGTTGACCGCCGGACGCGATTTTTCACGCGGAATGGCCAGCGACGCCGATAATGCCCTCATCCTCAACGAAAGCGCCGTCCGTGTTCTCGGGTACGAGGACCCGGTCGGCGCCCATCTTAAAATTCCCCGGGGAGAAACTCTCCGCGAGATGACCGTTATTGGTGTTGTCAAGGACTTTCACGTCCAGCCCCTCCACTATAAGATTAACCCGATGGCGATCACCCTCCAGCCCGAAGCGGGGTTCACGTTGCTCATCCGCTATCGCCCTGGGCAGGAGGGGAACGCCCTGGCATTTGTTCGTAGCACCCTGGCTAAACTTGTGCCCGAGGAAACGTTCGTGGTTCGCTTTCTGGACCAGGAATACGCCAAGGGGTATCTCTCGGAGCAAAAAACGGGAACGCTGCTGGCGGCCTTTTCCCTTCTGGCTGTGATCATTTCGAGCGCCGGCCTGCTCGGCCTGACCGCCTTCACGATCGGGAGGCGCGTCAAGGAGATCGGGATCCGCAAGGTCCTCGGCGCTTCGACAACGCAGGTCGTGCTGTTGCTGTCCCGCGAATACCTCCTCATCGTCCTGGCCGCTAACCTCATCGCCTGGCCGGTGACCTACTATGCTATGGGCAGATGGCTCCAGAATTTCGCCTACCGGATTCATCTTGGCATTTTGACTTTCATTTTGGCCGGGATACTGGCTTTGCTGGTTGCCTTGTTGACGGTAAGCTTCCAGGCGACCCGGGCGGCCCGGACCAACCCCGCCGACTGCCTGCGTTATGAGTGAGGGATTGAAATCACGCCGCCCCCTTTAGAGGCGGAGTGTAGATATCCTTTTTCCCGCTATGCCTTGGACTGTCGCAAGAGTCCGCAAACACTTATCTTTGCTATTCATCAAATGAACAGAAAAGAACAAAAAATGAAGAGAAAAGAACAAAATGAGATGCATGTAACTCCCTCTCCCTGGATGGGAGAGGGTCGGGGAGAGGGTGACTGTTAAAATATGCCCCCTCCCCTCTATCCCCTCCCGCAAGGGGAGGAGGAAATTTTCTTGCATTATTTGCTAATAGATCAGGCTGATTCATGTTTCTTCATGACGAAATACACGGAGCGGGTCCGCCTAGGATTCTGTCTGACCATCTCGACCTCCCGCTCGTCGGAGTCCAACAGGGCCAGAAGCTTAGGATCAGTGGGCCGTTTGGCCCGGGTTTCGCGGATCTTCCTTTCCAGCGGGGTGAAGTATTCATCCCACCAGGCCTCTTCGTCCAGGATAAAAGAATGAAGCAGGTCGTAGCCCTGGGTTGAAACTTGGCTCACTTTCTCCTCGACATTTCCTTCCTCGTCGTGGACCACGAGGAATCCGCCGGGCTTCAGGAAGCGCCGCCATTCCCGGAGACCTGCCGAGAATCCGACCCGGGCTATGGAGCCCTCCGCCCAGATGATGTCAAAGCTTTCCGCCGGGAAATCCATATCGAAAACCGAACATTTCAGAGCGGTCACCCGGTCCGATAGCCCGGCCTTCTCGACCTTCTTCTTGAGCCTGTCGACGAGCGCTTCGTTGATGTCAAAGCCAATGACCGGCCCTCCGCTCAACCTGGCCAGCTCTATGGTTGGGACTCCGGAACCACAGCCGATGTCAAGGATGTGCGGCTTGTCCAGCGCAGGGAGCATCCTGAAAGCCTTTCTCAAATACTTGAGAAGACGCTTTCGCAGCCGGTCTTTAAAGGCCTGATATTGCTCTTCCCCGGTCATTGGTTACCTTGTTCGTGGCTTAAGATGATTATTATACGCAAGGATACCTGCTAAATTAAACCACGATCCGCAACGTTCAGCAACGGGCCGGGCGATTCCAAGATCTGCTTTGCAGGCTTTTTCTTGATAATTGTATCGAACATTTCTTGACATTTGCCCTCAGGAGTATTACCCTAAAGTAAGAAATCCAGTAATCGGTAAGAAAGTGGTATTTTTTTTCATGACTGAATCCACGATCACCACCAAAGGCCAGTGTGTCGTGCCGAAGAAAATCAGGGACTATATGCGTCTCAATCCCGGGGATAAAATCGATTTCGTCATTCGAGAGGACGGCGAGGTGTATGTGCGTCCGGTTATCCTGGATATCCGGGAACTCAAAGGACACTTGAAAAAACCTGGCCGCAAACCTGTAACCCTCAAAGAAATGGAAAAAGCGGTTCAAAAAAGAGCCGGGAAATCCAAATGATCGGGCTGGATACGAACATCCTTGTTAGATACCTCACTCAAGATGGTCCCGGTCAATCAAGGAAAGCTGCCGATGAAATCGAAAAAAGTTTGGCCGCAGGACATATGTTCTTTATCGCCGATATTGTCATGTGCGAGTTGGTTTGGGTGTTGGCGGTCGCTTATGGCTATGACCGCAGGGAAATCGTCCCGGTTCTCGAGAGTATCTTGAGAATCCGGCAATTCCAATTCGAGAATAAAGACCTGCTGTGGAAAAGTCTTGCCGATTATCGAACAAGAAAAGGCGACTTTGCCGATCATCTCATAGGACAGGCCGGCCATAAGGCTGGCTGCCGCGAAACACTGACCTTTGATACCGGATTGAAGCATAATCCCCTTTTCCGGGTATTGCAGTTTCCTTCTTTGTAAACTGTCTCAACAACATTTTTCCCAGATATGTCGTTGAGGCGATGCTGCGGTCATCCGGATTTCTGACCCTGCCCGCCGGCCTCGTTCATGTCAAACAGGAGAAAATTGTTGACGACCTGTCCCTGGAATCGTTATTCTTGTCTTCAGAACGGATAAGGTGACGCGGAATTGAAGTGTCCGAAATGTCAGACGGAGAATCCCGATACCCAAAAATTTTGCGGTGAGTGTGCAACAGCTCTGACCCCGGCTGACGCTCAGCCTTCCTTTACTAAAACCCTCGAAACTCAGTCCGATGAGCTCACTCGCGGGATTCTTTTCGCCGGACGGTATGAGATCATCGAGGAGCTGGGCAAAGGCGGGATGGGACGGGTCTATAGAGTCGAAGATACCAAGGTCAAGGAAGAAATCGCCCTGAAGCTCATCAAGCCGGATATCTCGTCGGATAGACAGACCATTGACAGGTTCAGGAACGAGCTCAGAGTCGCCCGCAAGATCCGTCATAAGAACGTCACGGGGATGTACGACCTCGGTGAAGACAAGGGTACCCACTACATAACGATGGAGTATGTCCCCGGCGAAGACCTGAAGAGCTTCATCCGCCGTTCCGGACAACTGTCCATCGGCACGATGGTCAAAATCATAAAGCAGATTTGCCAGGGGCTCTCCGAAGCCCATAGCCTGGGGATCGTCCATCGCGACCTCAAGCCCTCGAATATCATGATCGATAAAGAGGGCAACGTCCGCATCATGGACTTCGGCATCGCCCGGTCGATAAGGACAAAGGGCGTTACCGGTTCGGGAATCGTGATCGGAACACCGGAGTATATGTCCCCGGAGCAGGCGGAAGCGAAAGAAGTCGACCAGCGGAGCGATATCTATTCATTGGGTATTATCCTGTATGAGATGGCGGCCGGCGAGCTTCCCTTCCAAGGTGAATCGGCTTTATCTGTCGCCATGAAACACAAAGCGGAGGTTCCGAGGGACCCCAGAGAGATCAATCCCCAGATTTCGGAAGACCTCAACAATATTATTCTCAGGTGTCTGCAAAAGGAAAAGGAGAAGAGGTATCAGAGCGCAGGGGAGCTCTGTTCTGAGCTTGACCAGATTGCGCAACGCCTCCCCACTGCCAAAGAGGTTGTCCCAAGAAGGAAAGCCATTACCTCCAAAGAGATCACCGTAACCTTCGGCGTGAAGAAGCTCCTTGTCCCTGTATTGATAGTGGCTGCTTTGATCATCGCCGGTCTGGCCGCCTGGCGGTTTCTGCCCAGAAAGAAGATCGTGATCGCCCCCAAGATCGAAAATTCGATAGCTGTGATCAGCTTCCAGAATCAGACCGGGGACAAAGCCTACGATTATCTGCAGGAGGCGATTCCTAACCTCCTGATAACGAGCCTTGAGCAGTCGGGATCACACTATGTCATGACCTGGGAACGGATGAATGATCTTCTGAAACAGATGGGAAAGGACGATGTCGCGGCTGTCGATAGAGACCAAGGGTTCAAGGTTTGCCTCATGGAAGGGGTCGAATCCATTGTCCTGGGAAGCTTCGTCAAAGCGGGTGATATGTTCGCGACAGATGTCAAGGTTTTGGATGTGGAGACAAAGAAGCTCCTGAAT
>CAYOZW010000014.1:17935-20589 GCA_964408495.1 uncultured Eubacteriales bacterium | reverse complement strand
GGGGTGTAGGGGAAAGGAGCATTATCGAGTCACAGATTGATGCGCTGAGCAGAGAAATCGCAAAGGGTTTGGGAACAACTCCCAAAGGAGCGGAGCCACCTCAGCCGCGGATAGCCGATGTAACGACGGCATCCATAGAAGCCTATAACTTCTATCTCAAGGGGAGAGAAGCCCACAGAAAGCTCTATTGGGAGGAGGCCTGCCAACATTATGAGATGGCGGTAAAACTCGATCCCAATTTCGCTACTGCCTACCAGTTCCTCGCCAATGCGTATAGTTGGTTGGGAAATAGCAGGGCGAGAAACGAGGCTTACGAAAAAGCCAGATCCCTGCTGGATAAAACGTCAGGAAAGGAACGGCTGTTCCTGGAAGCGGCCATCGCCAGGTCTTTGGATGGCGATATTAAAAAATACCTCGAAATCATGAACAAGATAATAGCGGAATACCCCCGGGAGAAAAGCGCCTATTTTGCCTTGGGCTACTTTTACGAAATGCGAGGAAAAAGCGATCAAGCGATTGAGGCTTTTGACCGGGCCTTGGAGCTCGACCCCAACAGCGGGCTCACGCTCAATCAGCTCGGATATACCTATGCGGACAAGGGAGAATTTGACAAGGCTATCGGGTATCTCAAGAAATACGCCGACGCCTATCCCGACGATGCGAACCCTTATGATTCCATGGGTGAGATATATTATCGAATGGGACGAATTGACGAAGCCCTCGCCAAATTTAGGGAAGCCGTGGGGGTGAAGCCGGACTTTTATATTCCCTATAATCACATCGTTTACGTTTATGCCCTGAAGGAGAATTATCCTTTGGCTCTAGAATGGGTTGAGAAAGGGGTCTCCGTTGCCCTTTCTCCCGGACGGAAAATGGAATCGTATCTCATGGCGGCATTCGTTCAATACTGGCGCGGGAAATATAAAGGTTCGCTTTCTGAGCTTCAAAAAGCCGCCGGAATTGCTGAAGAGCTCGAAAACATGTGGATGAAAAGCTTTATAGATTCGATGAGGGGGTGGATCTGTCTTGAGAAAGGCGATCTTGAGCGGAGCCGGAAATATTATGAGGGCTGGGTCAACTTTGCCATAGAAAACGCACCACGGTGGAAAGCCGGTTATGAGGCTCAATACAACATCATCCTCGGATTAATGGAACTGAGAGGTGGACAGATCGCTGCAGCAAAATCAAGGCAGGACTCGGCAAAATCACATCAGCCGAGCTTGAAGCTCGATCCCAATTCCAGGGACGGGTTTTTATACTGTTTGCTCCATGCTGAGGTGGCGCTGGCGGAAAATCGTCCTGGAGAGGCTATCGAGGTTTTCGAGAAGATGAAGCCGATCGAGGTGCTTTCGTTAGACACGATGCCTCTTATTAACCAAAATATCCCTCTTGTGATGAGGAATATTTTGGCACGGGCCTACCAACAGAATGGCGATATTGACAAAGCGGCTGCCGAATATGAGCGTCTCACAAAATTCGATCCCGAAAGTGCCGGCCGCCAACTCATCCATCCAAGATATCATTACGGGATAGCCAAACTGTATGAACAGATGGACTGGAAAGGAAAAGCCATCGAGCATTACGAAAAATTCCTCAACCTCTGGAAAGACGCCGACCCTGGTATTCCTGAGGTTGAAGATGCGAAAAAGAGCCTGGCGGGATTGAAAAAAAACTGATCTGAAATTCGCTCCCCCGGTTATGGATTGCCAAGCTAACACACCGCGCTCACCCGCTCTTCCCAAACCGCCGAAAACATGGTACCCTCCCCCTTCGTCATGGATATCAGCGGCGACCAGCTCACCAGGTTGATGATCGATGTCGCCTGGCTGAGCCTCCTGCTTCTCGTCGGCAAGTACCTGCGGACCAAGGTCCGCCTTTTCCAGCGCCTCTTCCTGCCGGCCTCGATCGTGGCCGGGTTCATCGGGCTCATCCTCGGGCCTTACATCGTGGGCAGGCACCTGTTCACGGTCATCCCGGCCGAGATGATGAACTCCTGGGCGCTGTACCCAGGCCTGCTCATCAACGTCGTCTTCGCCTGCCTCTTCCTGGGGTTCGCCGTGCCCTCGCTCAAGTCTATCTGGCGGGAGGGCGGCCCCCAGTTCTGCTACGGCTGGCTAGTGGGGATGGGGCAATACATGGTCGGCGTGGGCGTGACCCTCATCCTGCTCAAGCCGCTCTTCGGCGTGCCGGATTTCTTCGGGTGCCTACTCGAGATCGGTTTCTCGGGAGGGCACGGCACGGCCGCCGGCATGGCCGAGGCGTTCGAGGACATCGGGTTCGCGGCCGGCTCCGATCTCGGGCTGATGTCGGCCACGGTGGGCATCATCAGCGCCGTCGTCTTCGGGATGGCCATGGTCAACATGGCCGCGCGCCGCGGCTACACCAAGGTCATCAAGTCGCCCAAGGAGCTCAGCCGCGAGGAGATCCGCGGCCTCATCCCGAGGGGCCAGCGGCCGGCCGGGTCGTACCATACGTGTTCGCCCAACTCCGTCGAGCCCTTCGCCTTCCACGCGGCGTTCGTCGGGTCCGAACCGGTAGCGGCTCAACTCGCGGCCCTCCTCGCGGACCTCGATGAGGAAGTCGGGAAAATGTTGGGCCAAGAGCGCCGCGTATTTATTCCGCCCGCCGTGCTTGTCGCAGACGATCCGCACGGG
>CAYOZW010000014.1:4559-17925 GCA_964408495.1 uncultured Eubacteriales bacterium | reverse complement strand
GGTGGCCATCCTCATCGGGTGGTACATGCTGAATTTCATCAAGATGCTGAGCGCCGACATGAAGCCTAACCTGTTCGAAAGCTTTCCACTCTTCCCGCTGGCCATGATTGGCGGGCTGCTCATCCAGATCGTCGCCGGACGGACGGGTCTTTCCGAATACCTGGACCGGGCCACGTTCGACCGCATCCTGGGGCTGGCGCTGGACTTCCTGGTCATCTCGGCCATCGCCTCGATTAAGCTCGACGTGTTTTTGGCCTACTTCTGGCCGTTCACCATCCTGATGGTGGTCGGGCTGATCTGGGTGATCTGCGCCACATGGTTCATCGCGCCGCGGATGCTTCCGGACGCCTGGTTCGAGCGGAGCATCACCGAATACGGGATGCAAACCGGGGTGACGGCGATGGGGCTGCTGCTGCTCCGGGTGGCCGACCCGAATTTCCGGACGCCGGCGGCCAAGTCGTTCGGGTTTAAGCAAATTCTTTATGAGCCCATGTTGGGCGGCGGGTTCATCACGGCGGCGGCGCCGATTCTCATTTTCAACTACGGCGTCTTGGAGCCGTTGCTGGTCGGGGCGGCCAGCATCCTGTTCTTTCTGGCCCTCGCTTTCTCTCGCCGCTGGATCCACCTCGTCAAGAGGTGAACTGGGGCCGGACCTCGGCATCCATATTATTATCCATGTGTTGGGTCCAATTTGATGAGAGCCTATAAGAGGCCCGCTATGCCGGCAAAACTTTTTCGATATAATATACGTATTAACATTTAAAGGAATGAGTTTAATACAAAAACCGATCGGAAGACGTCCCCATTCTGGTTTCGCTGACCCACGGAATAAGCCGATTTTAGGAAGGGGACGACTTCTATTTTTAACAGACGGCCTTTGGGACCGCGAGAAATGGATAAGGAGGGAATATGTTTAAGAAGACTTCAGCAATTTTGAGCGCGCTGATTTTTGTCCTGGGGATGGCTGTCCTGGGCCAGATGGCAGCCGGGATTGACACCAAGGATACACGCCTTCTCACCCAACCGGCGATCAGCACCACCGGGATCGCCTTCGTCTATGCCAATAACCTTTGGGTCGCCGACCTTGACGGCGGGAACCCAAGGCAGCTCACCACCGATATCGGCGTCGAGGCCAATCCTGCCTTTTCGCCCGACGGGAAATGGATCGCCTTCAGCGCTCAGTACGAAGGGAACCTGGATGTCTATATCGTGTCGGCCGGGGGCGGCATCCCGAAACGCGTGACCTGGCATCCCGGCCTTGACCTCGTCCAGGGATTTACGGCCGACGGGACATCCGTTTACTTCGTTTCGACCCGCAGCATGGCGACACCCGGGAGCCTCAAACTTTACCGCGTTCCCGTCCAGGGCGGATTTCCCGAGGAATTCAAGATCCCGACGATCTTCCGGGCGGCGTTCTCTCCCGATGGACAATACATCGCCTATAACCCGCTTCCTGATGCGTTCAATGAATGGAAGCACTACCGCGGAGGACGGGTCTCGGAGATCTGGATACTCAAGGTGAGCGATTATTCCGTCGTCAAGATCCCCCAGCCTGAAGGGCGATCCAATGACATCGAAGCGATGTGGCTTGGGGACAAGATCTATTTTCTTTCCGATAGGAATGGAGAATTCAACTTGTTCGTTTACGACACCAAGTCGAAAGCGATCAACCAGCTGACGAACTTCAGCGACTTCCCGATCCTCAACGCCTCCATCGGAGCCGGCAAGATCATCTTCGAGCAGGCCGGCTATCTGCATCTCTTTGATCCGGCCTCGGCCAATAGCTCGAAACTCACTCTCGGCATCGCCGCCGACCTGCTTGAGCTGCGGCCGCGCTACGTTCGGGGTCCGCAGTGGGTCCGGGGCGGCGACGTCTCGCCCTCCGGCGCTCGCGCCGTCATCGAATTCCGAGGCGAGATCGTGACCGTCCCGGCCGAGAAGGGTGACTTCCGCAACATCACCAACACGGCAGGGTCCAACGAACGAAATCCCGTGTGGTCGCCCGACGGCAAGTCCATCGCCTACATTTCGGATGAATCGGGAGAATACGAGCTTTACGTGCGCGGCCAAGATGGCAAGGGCGAGCCCAAGCGGTACAAGCTCGACGGGGCCGGCTTCTACGAATCTCTCGTTTGGTCGCCCGACAGCCAGAAAATCTCCTTTGCCGACAACTCCCTCGCCCTCTTCTGGATCGACCTCAAAACCGGAGCCGTCAAGGAAATTGGCCAGGAATATTATTACGGTCCTTTCCGTTCCCGGACAACGAATACGGTCTGGTCTCCCGACTCCCAGTGGATCGCTTACACCCTCAACACCACGGCTTCCATCCAGAGAATTCATGCCTATTCCCTGGAACAGGACAAGTCGTTTCCCATCACCGACGGTCTGAGTGAAGCCGCCGAGCCGGTCTTCGACAAAAGCGGCAAGTACCTCTACTTTTTCGGAAGCACCGACGCCGGGCCGGTCAAGAACTGGTTCGACCAGTCCAACGCCGACATGCGGATGACGAGCGCGATTTACCTCGCGGTGCTGAGGAATGATTTGCCTTCGCCCTTGGCCAAGGAGAGTGACGAAGAGAAACCGGCGGAGAAGGCAGAGAAAAAAGAGGAAGGAAAAGCCGGCGAGAAGAAAGCGGAAGAAAAGACGGAGGATAAATTCCGGATCGACTTCGACGGCCTCGACCACCGCATCCTGGCCCTGCCGGTTTCCAGCGGCTACTACTGGAACCTCCAGGCCGGTGAAGAAGGACAGCTCTATTATCTGGAGACGAAGTCCGTCGGGGGCGGGGCTCCGGTCGAAATGCAGGGATTGGCCGGGTCTCTCCACCATTACGACATGAAAGCCCGCAAGGATGATGTCGTCATCCCAGAGGCCGAGTTCTTCATGCTGACAGCGGACAGGAAGAAGATCGGGTACATGCTCAAGGGCTCGTTCTGGATCGTCCCGGCGGCGGGGAAGCCCGAACCGGGAAAGGGAAAACTCAACCTGGAGTCGATCGAGGTGCGCATCGACCCGCGCGCCGAGTGGAAGCAGATCTTTAACGAAGTCTGGCGGATCAACCGCGACTACTTCTACGACCCGAATATGCACGGAGCGGACTGGCCGGCCCTGAGGAAAAAGTATGCGGCCTTCGTCCCCCATCTGAGCTGCCGCAACGACCTCAACCGGCTGATCCAGTGGCTGTGCAGCGAGCTCGTCGTCGGCCATAGCTATAGCGGGGGAGGGGATCAACTTTTCGAGCCCAAGCGGGTCGCCGGCGGGCTCCTGGGCGCGGACTTGGCTATCGAGGACGGCCGCTACAGGTTTAAAAAGGTCTTCGGCGGGCTGAACTGGAACCTCGAGCTCCGCTCCCCTCTCACCGAGCCCGGTGTGGATGTCAAGCAAGGGGAATACCTGCTGGCAGTCGCCGGTACAGACCTCAAGCCTCCGACCAATCCCTACAGCCTCTTCGAAAACACAGCCGGGAAGATCGTCGAGATCACGGTGGGACCGAATCCTGACGGAACGGGATCCCGGACCGTGGAGGTAGTTCCCGTCCCCAGCGATTCTTCTCTTCGCAACCGCGATTGGGTGGAGGGGAACCTGAAGAAGGTCGAGCAGGCGACCGGCGGACGGGTCGCCTACGTCTATGTTCCCAACACGGCAGAACTGGGCCACATATATTTCAAACGGTACTTTTTCCCACAGGCCGACAAGGAAGCGATCATCGTTGACGAACGTTTCAACGGGGGCGGCTCGCTGGCCGATTACTACATCGATTTCCTGAAGAGGCAATTCTACGCCATGTGGGCGACCCGCTACGGGCATGATTACCGAACTCCAAACGCCATGATTCCCGGCCCCAAAGTCATGCTGGTCAACGAGACCGCGGGGAGCGGCGGCGATTTCCTGCCCTGGCTGTTCCGGAAATCCGCGCTGGGCAAGATCATCGGGAAACGCACCTGGGGCGGCCTGGTCGGGATTCTCGGGTTCCCGGTGCTCATGGACGGCGGTCGCGTGACCGCGCCCAATCTGGGCATCTGGACAGAGGACGGCTGGATCGTCGAGAATGAAGGCGTTCCTCCGGACATCGAGATTGAGCAGTGGCCGGCCGAGGCGGCCGCCGGGCATGACCCCCAGTTGGAGAAGGCCATTCAGGTGGTCATGGAAGAGCTCAAGGCGAATCCGCCCAAGAAGCTTGTCCGCCCGCCGTTTCCGGTAAGGGTCAAGTGACGATAATCCGGAAGGTCTCCTGAAGTATTCGAGCAGCGACAAACCAAGAAATCCCTCCCCCTTGACGGGGGAGGGCGAGGGAGAGGGTGACTGATAAAAGATACCCCTCCCCAATGTCCCCTCCCACAAGGGGAGGGGAATGTTTTTTGCGAATATATGGGGTGAGATGGAGGTCCGGGTTTGAGGAGTAATGTCTCGGCTTTTTTTATCCGGGGATGGCTCATCCTTCTGCTGGCGGCGTTGGCAGGCTGTTCGAGAGTAGGAGATGGGGGAGGGCGAACGGTGATTGTTCGCTCGCCTGACGGAAAGAACTCGATCATCCTGGAGCTTCTTCAAGCCGGCGATGGGCTGACCTTTACTGTTAAACGCTCCGACCTGATGCTGGTCGGACCTTCGCTAATAAAGCTTGCCCTGGAGGGAAAAGGCCGCCTGGACGATGGAGTGAATCTCCGCCAATTGAAGGAAAGCCGTTTGGATGAATCCTTCACGCTCCCCTGGGGAAAGTGCAGCCGCGTCAGCAATGTCTGTTCTGAAACGCGTCTGAGGCTGGAGAACAGAGCCGGGATTCTCTGGGACCTCGAGCTGAGGGCTTATAACGACGGCGTCGCTTTCCGGTACGGCCTGCCTAAGCAAAAGGCGCTTCGCGAGTTCGTCCTTGAGGACGAATCAACGGAATTCAGACCAAGGGGCGATCCGACGATTCTTTTCACGACCGCAGCGAACTTCACCACATCCCATGAAAATACGTATCAGCGGATGCCGTTTTCAAAGCTTCCTGAAGACACTCTGATTGATCTGCCTCTCTTGGCCGTCTGGCCGGACGGCCCGTCGGCCGCCCTCACCGAAGCCTCTCTTCGAAATTTCGCCGGGATGTATCTTCGCCGGCTTGCCGGTGCCGAGGTTCCCGTTTTGCGGGCCGTGCTCTCGCCCCATCCTTCCCGTCCCGGAGTCCTCGTCGTCGGACAGACCCCTCAGTGGAGTCCCTGGCGCGTCGTGCTACTGGCAGACGAAGCGGGTCGACACTTGGAAAGTAATATTCTCCTCTGCTTGAGCGATCCTCCTGAGGGCGATTTTTCCTGGCTGCAACCGGGGAAGACGACCTGGCACTGGTGGAACGGAACGGCAGAGGAAGGCCAGCCGTTTTCATGCGGGATGAACTTCGAAACTCACCGTTATTACATCGATTTCTGCGCCCGAAACGGCATCGCCTATCACGCTGTCGTGGCCGACGACCGGCCCTGGTACCAGCAGTCCCTAGTGGATTTCGCCCCTGGGCCCGGCACGGACATTCTCATTCCCCGGCCTGAACTTGAACTCCCGAAGATACTCGAATATGCCAAGCAAAAGGGCATCGGAATCCGGCTCTGGGTTCACTGGAAGCCGCTTGATGACCGGCTCGAGGAGACTCTCACCCGCTACGAAGAGTGGGGAGTCCGCGGACTGATGGTCGATTTCCTGGACCGGGACGATCAAGAGATGGTCGTGTATTGTGAACGTGTCTTGGAAGCCGCGGCTCGGCACAAGATCCATATCCAATTCCACGGCTCCTACAAGCCGAGCGGGGAACAACGGACGTTCCCCAACCTCTTCAACCGGGAAGGGGTGCTGAACCTGGAATACCTGAAATGGACCGCCCGCTGCACCCCCCAGCACAATGTCGATGTCGCCTACACCCGGGCCTTGGCCGGACCGACGGACTACCATTTGGGGGGATTCCGGTCCGCCTCTCCGGCTAAGTTTGTGCCCCAAAGTGCAAACCCCCATGTCCTTGGCAGCCGCTGTCACCATCTGGCTTTGTACGTGATCTATGAAAACCCGATGCCGATGGTTTCTGACAGCCCTTCTGCTTACGAGGGGCAGGTGGGCTTCGAATTCCTGAAAGAGGTGCCTACGACTTGGGACGAAACCCGGTTTCTCTCCGGCCAAGCCGGTGAGTTCATCGTCTTGGCCAGGAGAAAAGACAGGACTTGGTATCTCGGCGGGATAACGAATGGAACTGCACGGGACCTGTCCGTCCCGCTCGATGTCTTGGGTCCGGGAGAATTCGAAGTCGAGGTTTTCGTGGATGGATCCCTCAGCGAAGACGAGCCCAACGCCATCCGGAGAGAAAGCCAGATTGTCGAGGGGGGCGGCAAACTAGCGGTGAAACTGGCTCCCGGAGGAGGCTTCGTCGCCAAAATTCATCCGAAATAAATCCCATCTCCTTAGGAGGAGTTTCCGAAGAATATTAAAGAGATCATTGTGATTACCATCGTTCCCGAAGGCGCTGAGAAGAGGGACAAAAACGGGGACTAGCTCCGAATAGGGTAGGAAAAAACAAAAAAAGACTTGACAACCGCATTTTCATGGTTATACTGTATATATCCGACATAGACAGAATATGCAGATGATACAGATGAAAGATAAGGAGAAAAGGCGATGAAGGTGATTATTTCCAACTCGTCGCCCGACCCCATTTATGAGCAGATCACCCGTCAGGTCAAGGCCCAGATCATCTCGGGGGAGCTGGCCGAGGGGCAGGCGCTCCCTTCCATCCGTCGGCTGGCTCATGACCTCCAGATCAGCGTCATCACGACCAAACGTGCCTACGACGAGCTCGAAAAAGAGGGATTCATCAACACCGTCGGGGGAAAGGGGAGCTTCGTGGCCGTCCAAAATCCCGAGCTCCTGCGTGAGAAAAAGATGAAGATCGTCGAGGAAAAATTGGCCCAGGCGGTGGACGAGGCCAAGCTCATGGGGATTGGCGAAGATCAGATCGCACACATGCTTCAGCTGCTTTTCCAGGAGGATGAATGATGGAATACGCACTCGAGATCCGGGGGCTCGGGAAAGAATACAAGGGATTCACCCTCAAGGACGTATCGTTCGCCCTGCCGCGCGGGACGATCATGGGGCTTGTCGGTCCTAACGGGGCCGGCAAGACGACCGTCATCAAGCTCATCCTGAACTTGATCCGGCGGCAGGGGGGTGAGGTCAAGGTCTTCGGAAAAGATGTCATTGTCGGCGAGAGAGAGGTCAAATCGCGCATCGGGTTCGTCCATGAAACCCCCTCTCTGGTCGAGGATGCCAAGCTCCGGGACATCGCGGCGGCTGTGGCTCCCCTTTACGAGCGATGGGATGGGGGGCTCTTCCGGTCGCTTATCTCCGAGTTTGGACTCCCCCTCGACAAGAAATTCAAGAAGCTCTCCCACGGCATGAAGATGAAATTTTCACTGGCCCTGGCCTTGGCCCACGACGCCGACCTTCTCATCCTGGACGAGCCGACCTCGGGACTCGACCCCGTCTTCCGGCGAGAGCTCCTGGAACGGCTTTCCGGTCTGATCCAAGACGAACGCAAAGCCGTCCTCTTTTCCACCCACATTACCTCGGATCTCGAAACGACGGCCGACTATATCACTTTCCTGCATGCCGGGGAGGTCGTTTTCTCCCTCCCCAAGGACGAAATCCAGGAGACATGGGCCGTGGTCAAGGGAGGGGCCGAACTTCTCAACGGTAAACTCCGGCCGCTTTTCAAGACAATCCGCCAGACACCTCATTACGTCGAAGCCCTGACTTCCGATGTCCGCTCTCTAAAAAACGAACTGCCTCCCGGCGCGGTTATCGAGAAAGCCTCGATCGAGGATATCATGGTCTTCATGGATGAAGGAGCCGCCCATGTATAGATTAATGCTTAAAGACTTGCGCCTGCATAAAAGATTTGTCGTCGGTTTCGGGATCGCCTATGTCATCTACATGGCGATATTCTATTCGCGGGCGAACAACCCTGGAGCCGTATCGATCTTCGGTGCCTTTTTGTACGCCATCATCCCGCTCTTGGTCTTCACGCGGGAAGACAAGTTCAAGGCGGCGGCCTTTAACCTCAGCCTGCCCGTCACCCGGAGGGAGATTCTCCAGGCGCGATATGTGCTGGGCTGGCTGGTGATGCTCGCTCTCTATGCGGGGACCTCCCTACTGACCATCGCCATTCCCGGGACAAAGCTCGGGCTTTCGGCGGTCTTCCAGGTCAAAGTAGTCCTACTGGTAATTTTTTTCATGGCCGTTGTTTTTGGGATGCTGATGCCGCTGGTCGTTGCCTTTGGCTGGACGGGGATGATCGTTTTTCTCGTCTTCATCCAGGTGCTGGGAATTGTCTTCCTTTTCCTGGCCAACCTCTTCCGGCCGGCGATTAGCGCGGCTATCCGGGCGATTGGCGAATTCCTGGGGTCGGCGCAATCCGCGTTGGGCCCGGCGGGCTCCGCCGCAGCGCTCGTCGTCGCCTTGCTGCTATTCAGCTATGGCTCCTTCCGGACCAGCCTTTTTTTGTTCGAAAGAAAGGATGTCTAAGCGGTGGAAGACGCGCTCGAGATCAACGGGCTGGCCAAAGATTACGGCGATTTTTGCCTGAAAAACGTGACTTTCTCCCTGCCCAGAGGGTACATCATGGGCCTCATCGGGCCCAACGGAGCGGGCAAAACCACTGTCATCAAGCTCATCCTGAATCTCCTTCGCCGGGACGAAGGGAGTGTCAACATTTTTGGCTTGGACAACCTCACCTCCGAGGTCGAGGTCAAAAGCCGGATCGGCTTTGTCCATGATATGCCTATCTTCTATGAACATCTCACCCTAAAAAAACTCAAAGACACCGTCGCGCCGTTCTACCTGGATTGGGACGAGATGGCTTTTCATCGGCTCATTGAAGAATTCGACCTGCCTCTAGGAAAGCGCTTCTCCCGGCTCTCCCGCGGTATGAAGATGAAATTCGCTCTGGCACTTGCCCTTTCCCATCGGGCCGACCTCCTCATCCTCGATGAGCCGACCTCGGGACTCGACCCCGTATTCAGGCGGGAACTCTTGACCAAGCTCTCCGCTTTCATCCAGGACGAGAGAAAGTCCGTCCTCTTCTCCACCCACATCACCTCCGACCTGGAGAGGATCGCCGACTTCATCACCTTCATTCACAACGGCGAGGTCGTTTTTTCCTCACGCCGGGATGAAGTCTTGGAGAAATGGGCCGTCGTCAAGGGAGGACCGGAGCTTCTGGCGGAAGAAAACCGGTCGCTTTTTCGAGGGATTCGGCGGCGGGAGTTCGTCGTCCAGGCGCTCACGGCCGATAGAGCGGAAGCGCGGCGGCGTCTGCCAAAAGACATCCTGATTGAAAAGGCTTCGCTCGAGGACATCATGTTTTTCCTGACGAGAGGAAACGGTCATGCTTAAGCTGTGTTACAAGGACTACTTGGCCGGCCGGTGGCTGTGGTTGGGTGTGGCCGTCCTTTTCATCCTCTATATCATCCAGCCGATGGGCCAGACTATCCTTATTATGGCCTTCGGGACGTTGGCCGTTTACGGGCTCCTGGCGGTCACCCTGATCTATGAGGACCAGGGCAGGACGGAGACACTCTACGCCAGCCTTCCGCTGAAACGCCGGACGATCGTCCGGGGCCGGTACCTCCTGTCCGGTCTCATCCTCCTCGGCGGAGGCGCCGTCATCTTCGGGTCGGCCGCCCTGATCCTGGCCTCGCTCAAAGCCCCTGCATATGGAAAGGCCCTCTCGCCGCTTCTTTCGGCCGAGGGGATTGCAGGATACTTTTTGGCGACCGTGTTCCTCCTAAGCTCATTTCTTCCTCTTTACTATAGGTTCGGTCTTGGCAGGGGAAACCTCCTTTATTTCAGCGGGTTGTTTGCCTTTCTGCTGGCCGTTGCGGGCTTGGAAAGGCTGGCCTCCGGCCCTCTCCACCTCATATCGCCTCTGTTTACGGCCGATTTCTTAGGAGATCCGGCGAGAGGCTTTCTTGGCCTGATCGGCTCTGCCAGAGAGACGCTCGGGCCCTTTCTTTCATTCATCTTCGTTTTGAGCCTTTTGAGCCTTCTTGTTTTAGCTTCTATCCGGCTCTCAACCCGCTTCTACTGTCGCAAGGAGCTTTAGCCGACTCTCACGTTGAGATAGGACGAATGCGAAAACTCCTGTTCATTATTGTCATTGCCTTGATAATTTTCCTGATTCTTGCCTAGCGGTTTTTTTGCCCTTGGGGTGGGAAAAAACGGAAGAAAACCGGGCGAAATCAGTCTAAATGATATACTAATATTCTATTCGTATGTCTACGGAGTCTGCTGTATGGCTCAAAGAGAAAACGAGAAAATTGAACTGGGGCCCGTAATGAATGCGGGAGAAAGATCAAAATAAGATGCCGACCATCCTGGAAGGCGAATGAGAACAGACGGAGAATGATCATGAGAAGGCTGACAAAGTCGCGTTTCCTGAGATTCCCGGCATATAGGGTTCTTGGATTTTGCGCCCTAATTTTCATGTTCGTCACCGGGGCCCAATCCGCTCCGCCGGCCCAAGCCTCGCCTGGTCAAGCGTCCATTAATGAAAGGCAAGTGCGGCTCTCCCTTAACGATTGCATCGTCAAGACCTTGAAGAACAACCTCGGCTTGGCGGCCGAGATGCTGACCCCAAAGATGATGGACGAAGCGGTTGCCGTGGCCGGAGAAAAGTTCTACCCGATGGTTTCCTTCAGCTATAACAAGCAGAGCACGAAGAGCGCTTCGTATTCCTTCCTCGACGCTTCGGACATCGTAGCGACTCGCCAGAACGACAACACCACCCAGCTTTCCCAGGTCCTTCCGATCGGCGGCTCGCTGTCCTTGAGCCTGTACAATTACCTGACCGATTCCAACCGCCGTTTTCAGACCATCAACCCCCGCTACGGGAGCACCCTGCGTCTCAACTTCAGCCAGCCGCTTCTGAAGGACTTCGGGTTCAAGATGAGCCGCCGGGAGATCATCGTCGCCGGTTTCAACCGGGAGATGTCCGAGGAGAATCTCAACCAGCTGCTCGAAGATGCCATTTTCCGCGTCAAAAGCGCCTACTGGATCCTTGTTTACAGCCGGGAAAACCTCAACGTCGTCCGGCAGTCCTTGAAGCTTGCCGAGGAGCTCCTGGATAAAAACAAAGCCGAGATCGAAGCAGGAACGCTCGCCCCCATAGAGCTGCTGACTGCCGAGGCCGAGGTCAAGCTCCGCCAGGCCGAAATCCTCGAAGCGGAAGCCCAGGTCAAAAACAACGAGGAACTGCTCAAGACGATCATCAACCTTTCGGCCGAAATGGACGACATTAAAAGCGTGAGAATCGTGCCGACAGACACTCCGACGGTAGACAGAATGGATGTGAATTTCGACCAGGCGCTAGAGACGGCCGTCCGGAACAGGCCCGATCTCCAGTCCTTGCGGATCGATCTTAAAAACAGGGAGTTCGACCTGAGCTATGCGAAGAACCAACTCCTGCCCGATGTCCGTCTCCAGTTTTCCTACTGGAGCCCGGGGCTCGGGGGCGACCAGATTCTCTATCAAGATGGCAACGCGCTTTCCGGGATCGTGATCGGAACGGTTGCTGGAAACAAGACCTCCGCCCTTAAGGACGCTTTCAATTTCGCTTACAAGAACTCGTCCATCGGAGTGACAGTCACCCTGCCGGTGAGCAACGTTCTGTCCCGGGCCTACCAGGCCCAGACCAAGATCAACCTCGACCAGACCAAGCTCCGCATCCAGAACCAAGAACAGCAGTTGGCGCTGGAGCTCGGCAACGCCGTCAGGGCGATAGAGACGAATTATCTGAGGACCCAGGCATATAAAGCCGCCCGGGAGCTGGCCCAGCAAAAGCTTGAGGCCGAACTCGAAAAGCTCAAAGTTGGGATGAGCATCAATTACCTCGTCCTCCAATTCCAGAGGGATCTGGCCAACGCCCAGACACTGGAACTCAAGGCCCTGATCGATTATAAAGTATCGCTGGCCAGCCTCGACAAGGTCATGGGGCTTGGCCGCGAGCGACAGAACGTGAACGTCATCCTGGAAAGCAGGTGAATAGCATGATCAAGAACCCCAAGAACCTCAGCTCAAAAAACAGGATTCTGCTCGGGGCCGGCCTAATCATCCTCGCCGTCGCCGCCTGGTTGGTCGTGAAGAACCTGATGGGCAAAGCCCAGGGAGCCGGCCAGCGAATGGGGACCGTGGCCGTCGAAATCGCGCCCATCATTGAGGGCCCTATCAGGGACCTCGGACTCTTCTCGGGAACGCTTGTCCCCAAATCGCAGTTCGTAGTGGCCCCCAAAGTCTCCGGCAAACTCAATAAACTCTACGTTGACATTGGCGACCGCCTGACAAACGGCCAGCTCATAGCCCAGATCGAAGATGAAGAATACCAGCAGCAGCTCATCCAGGCCGAGGCCGACCTGAATATAGCCAGGGCTAACCTTGAGGAAGCCCGCAGCGCCGTCGAGCTGGCCCGGAAGGAATTGGAACGGGCGGAGAGCCTGCACAAGAAGAAAATCATGTCCGATTCCCAGCTGGATGCGGCCCGGGCCTTGTTCAACGCCCAGGAATCGAGATCTAAAGTGACGGCCGCCCAGGTGTCCAACCGGGAATCCGCCCTGGAAGCGGCCCGGGTCAGGCTTTCCTACACCCAGATCACGGCCGCCTGGGAGAAAGGGGGCGGCTTCCGCTATGTCGGGGAAAGGTTCGTGTTTGAGGGGGCCCTGCTGTCCCCGAACAGCCAGATCATTTCGGTGATCGAGCTTCAGCCGATTACCGCAGTGATCTATGCCACGGAAAAAGAATATTTCCGCATCCAGCCGGGACAGGACGTGGCCATAACGAGCACTGCCTTCCCGGACCGGGCCTTTCAAGGAAAGGTGACCCGGGTGGCGCCTCTCCTCAAGGAAACGTCGCGCCAGGCCAGGGTCGAGATTGACATCGACAACAAAGATGACTCGCTCAAGCCCGGCATGTTCGTCAACGCAGGGATCGAATTTGCCCGCCGCGATAAGGCGAAGCTGGTGCCGTTCAGCTCTCTGGTCCAGAGAGAAAACCAGCCGGGAGTCTTCATCGTCGACATGGAAAACAAGAAGGCGTTTTTCAAGCCGGTTAAAGTGGGTATTGTCGAGGGAGAAACCGCCGAAGTGCTCGACCCGGCAGATCTCTCCGGGTACGCCGTCATTCTAGGCCAGCATCTTCTCCAAGACGGGATGAATATCATCCTTCCGGAGAGAATGTCCGGGCAGGCTTCCAGCCAGCCGCCGAAGAAATAAGACAAGAAGAAAGCAGGAAGGAGGATGCCGTGAACCTCTCCGAATTTTCCATCAAGCGCGAATTCAAAGCCAAAGAAAGCATGAAGTAGCCC
>CAYOZW010000014.1:0-4549 GCA_964408495.1 uncultured Eubacteriales bacterium | reverse complement strand
TCAAGCGCCCGATCTTCACGATCATGTTGACCCTGGTGATCCTCGTCCTTGGGTTCATTGCCCTGAGCCGGCTGCCCATCGACCTCATGCCGGACATCACCTACCCGACCCTGAACATCTCCACTTCTTATCCCAACACTGCCCCCGAGGAGATGGAGCAGATGATCACCCGGCCCATAGAAGAAGCCATGAGTTCGGTCCCGGGAGTGGAGGAAGTCTTTTCGACCTCCTCGCAAGGGTCGAGCCGGGTCAGGGTCATGTTCGACTGGGGGACGAACCTTGACGAAGCGGGCAACGACATCCGAGAGAGACTAGACAGAATCATCGGCCGCCTTCCCGAGGACATCGACAGGCCCACCCTGCGCAAGTTCGACCCGGCCCAGTTTCCGGTGCTCATGCTGGGCGCCCTGAGCGAGTTGGACCCGATCCAGGTCAGGAAGATTATCGACCAGCAGATATCCTACCGGATTGAACGCGTCCCCGGTGTCGCCTCGGTCGATGTCTGGGGCGGCCTGGAAAGGGAAATTCAGATCAACCTGTACCCGGACAAGGTCAAGGCTCTCGGCCTGCCCCTCGATCTCATCATCAGCAAGATTAGGCAGGAGAACATCGATGTGCCGGCCGGAACAATTGAGAAAGGGAATTACGAGATCGTGATTCGTATCCCCGGAGTTTACACCGCGGTCGATGAGATCAAGGAAACGATCGTCGCCTTGCGGGAAGGCGCCTCGATCAAGTTGCGGGACATCGCCAGCGTCGAAGATACCTTCCGCCGGGTGACCCGGGTGGCTCGGGTGAACGGGATTCCCGGGATCAGGATCGTGATTTACAAGCAATCGGGCAAGAATACGGTCAAGGTCGTCGAAGGAATCATGAAGGAGATCAACAGACTCCAGGAAGAATATCCGCAGATCCAGATTATCTCCGTCCGGGACAGCGCCAAGTTCATCAGGAACGCCATCAATAACGTAGGGTCAGCGGCCATGTACGGGGGAATATTGGCTGTCTTTGTCCTCCTCTTCTTCTTGGCGAGCTTCCGAAGCACACTGGTCATCGCCACGGCGATTCCGATCTCGGTCATCGCCACTTTCTCGCTCATCTACTTCGGGGGGATGACCCTCAATGTCATGAGCCTGGGAGGACTGGCCCTCGGTGTCGGGATGATGGTGGACAATTCCATCGTCGTCCTCGAGAACATCTTCCGGATGAAAAAAGGAGGGGTGCCGACCATGAAGGCCTGTACCGAGGGAACCAAGGAAGTGACCGGGGCCATTATCGCCAGCACCGTCACGACCATGATCGTGTTTCTGCCCATGGCCTTTGTCCGCGGCTCCTCCGGAATCATGTTCAAGCAGCTGGCCCTGGTCGTCAGCTTCGCCCTGTTGTGTTCGATTTTTGTCTCCTTGACCATTGTGCCCATGCTTTCGAACCGGCTCTTGGCGACGTCTGATAAAGCGCGAAGGAGGCCCGAGTCGAAAATCGCACTCAAGTCCACATCCGTATTCATCAGAATGGAGAACACCTACAAAAAAATCCTCCACTATTCCCTCGATCACCGCGGCGGGGTTCTGGCCGCGGCCGTCCTTCTCTTGGCCCTCAGCCTGTTTCTAATGAGGTTCATCGGCCGGGAGTACCTGCCGCAGACCGACGAGGGCGAAGTCAGACTAACGGTCGAGATGGAAGTGGGGACGAGGCTCATGGTGATGAGCCAGAGGATGGAAGAGGTGTCCAAGCTAGTCAGGCAGTACGTTCCCGAACTCTTGAACATTGAAGAAGGAGCCGGAAGCGGCGGCTGGCGCGGCGGGGCGAACCAGGGCTCCATCACCGTCAGGCTCAAACCCAAATCCCAGCGAACCCGCTCGAGCGCCGAGATCGCCGCCGACCTGAGCAGGAAGATTTCACAGGTGCCCGGCGCAATCGTCAGGATCAGGGCTTCGGGTGGCATGATGATGTTCCTCATGCGGGGCGGAGGGGGCCAGGAAAGACTCCAGGTTGAGATCAGAGGTTACGACATGGACGTGGCCCAGGCCCTGGCTGATCAAGTCAAGAGAGTTGTCGAGGCAACCAGGGGCGTGACCGACGTCAGGATCAGCCGCCTGGAAGGCACCCCGGAACAACACTTCATCATCGACAGGCAGAAAGCCTCGGAAATGAAACTTTCAGTCAACCAGGTCGCCGAGTTCATCCAGACCGTCCTGATGGGGACGCAGGCCAGCCAGTTCCGGGAAGGCGGCCGGGAATACAGGATCCTGGTCAAGGTGAAGGATTCAGAAACAATGGATGTGGCCGACATCCTCGACCTGACGATCACCAATTCCGACGGCCAGCAAATCAGCCTCAGGAACCTCATCAATGTCCAGGGGAAGCGGGGGCCACAGCAGATTGAACGCCGCGACCGCGAGAGAATTATCACCGTTTCAGCGGAGATCGCTGACAGGGACCTGGGCTCGGTCATCGACGATGTCCAGCAGAGTTTGAAGACCGTTCCCGTGCCCCGGGATTTCACCATCGGGTTTACCGGAGACTATGAGGAACAGCAAAAGGCTTTCCGGGAACTGCTGGTCAGCATCCTGCTGGCGGTTTTCCTTGTTTACATGGTTATGGCCATGCTATACGAGTCGCTGCGCGACCCGCTCATCGTCATGTTTTCCGTGCCGTTGGCTATCATCGGCGTCGTCTTTATCCTGCTCTTGACGCGGACAACTTTCAACGTGGAGACATATATCGGCTGTATTATGTTAGGCGGCATAGTCGTCAACAACGCCATCCTCCTTGTGGACTACACCAACCTGCTGCGGCGGAGGGATAAGATGGAGATGAGGCAGGCCATCGAAGAGGCCGGAAGGCGAAGGCTAAGGCCCATCCTGATGACGGCTCTGACCACCATCATCGCGATGATTCCGCTGGCGTTGGGACTTCAAGAGGGGAGTGAGCTCCAGGCGCCGCTGGCCCGGGCCGTTATCGGCGGACTGACCAGTTCCACGCTAATCACCCTGGTCGTCGTCCCCGTCGTTTATTCGTTTTTCGAAAAGAAAAGGAAGTTCGATTAGCGGCTGGAATCCGACTTGCGGTGGGACTCGTGCTTGTCAAAGCCGTCGAGCGTTTTGTATTTCTTCCAAAAATCCCGGCTCGTTTTGGCGACAACTCCGCTCAGGGCAAAAAGGGCGATGAGGTTGGGAAAGGCCATGAAGGCGTTGGCGACATCGCCGATGTAGAAGACGAGCTGGATGGAAATAAGGGCGCCGATGAATCCCAGCCCGATGTAGATGACCCGATAAACCCGGGTCACTTTGTAGCCGAAAATGAATTTCATGCACTGTTCGCCGTAATAATACCAGGCGATCAGAGTCGTGTACCCGAATAGGAATGAACCCAGGGCGACAGTGACACTTCCGATGACACCGGCCTTGCTGGCAAAAGAGGAGGCAGTTAATGCGGTTCCCTGGATCGTGTCGGCGGCCTTAGTCGTCTGCCAGAGTCCCGTCGACAGGTTGATGATGGCCGTGAAGGAGCAGACGATGATCGTGTCCACGCAGACCTCAGCGACTCCCATGAGACCTTGATGGACCGGGGATTTGGCCTGGGCGGCGGCATGGGCGATGGGAGCGCTCCCCAGCCCGGCCTCATTGGTCAGGAGTCCGCGGCGGAAGCCCATCTGCATGGCCGTCTTCACCGTGTAGCCGATGGCCCCGCCGCCCATGGCGTAGGGCGTGAAGGCATGCTCGAAGATGAGGGTTAAGACGTCAGGGATGACGGCGATGTTGGAGAGGATGACGAAGGTGCCGACAATGAGATAAAGGAAGATCATCACCGGGACGATCCGCTCGGCCACGGCGCCGATTCGTTTGATTCCCCCGATGATAACGATGCCGACGAGCAAAGTGATTACGAAGGCGCTGACGATCTTGGGAATCCCGAACTGGCTGTTGAAGACTAGGGTCATCTGGTTGGCCTGCATCATGTTCCCGGTGCCGAACAGGGTGGCGAAGGCGCCGCAGACGGCGAAGGCTGGGGCCAGGATGGCGGCGAATCTTTTGTTCGAGATGCCGTTCTTGATGTAGTACATGGGGCCGCCGGCGATCTTGCCGTCGGGGTAATGTTCCCGGTACATCACTCCGAGGAGGGCTTCCGAATACTTGGTGGCCATGCCGACGAACCCACAGACCCAAAGCCAGAAGATGGCCCCCGGGCCGCCGGTCGTCAGGGCGAAGGCGACGCCGCCGATATTCCCGTTGCCGACGGTTGCGGCCAGGGCCGTCGAGACCGCCTGGAACGCCGAAACATCGCCCTCCCGCTTTTCCTTTTTCCCCTTATGGAGGAGGCCGGCGAACATGATCCGAAAGCCGTCGCGGAGGTGCCGGAACTGAACGAAGCGTGTCCGAATGGTCAGCCAGATTCCTGCAGCCAAGAGGAAGAAAAGAAGGAACGACCAGATATTGTAGGCCATTTTATCGACCCACTGGGCGAGATTGTCCAGGAATCCTTCCATCGGCAGCTCCTTAATTGATAGATGTCTGGGGAGGGATCAGATTAACCCGGGGATAAAGTC
>CAYOZW010000013.1:0-29202 GCA_964408495.1 uncultured Eubacteriales bacterium | reverse complement strand
TCTTTCTCGATCCTTTATTCATCTATGGATTTAAATTAGGAGTGGTGGGAGCCGCCTGGGCCACTCTGATTTCCATTGCCATATCTGCTGTTGTGTTCTTCTCCTGGCTTTTTATCCAAAAAAAGACTTACCTTCGAATCACTTTTAAGAATTTCAAACCGAATATGGGGATATTGAGAGAGATCCTTTCGGTGGGATTTCCGTCCTCCCTAGCTCAGCTTTCTATGTCCGCAGCTATGATCGTTTTAAACGTAGTGGTCATTCAAACCGGGGGGACGGACGGAGTGGCTGTGTTCACCAGTGGATGGCGCATCGTCATGCTGGGGACTATCCCACTTATGGGAATGGCCACGGGAGTGGTTTCTGTAACCGGAGCGGCTTATGGGGCAAAAAACAAAGAGAAATTAAAAACTGCTTTTTTTTACGCGGTCAAAATAGGGGTGCTCATCGAACTATCGGTGGGGATTCTGGTGGCCGTTCTCGCCGGTCCGATAAGCTATATCTTCAGCTATTCCAAAGAAGCTTCCCGTATTCAGCAGGAGCTGGTGGTGTTCCTCAGGATCACGGCCGTATTTTACCCGGTGGTCCCTCTGGGCATGCTCACCTCGGCCATGTTCCGGGGCATAGGGAAAGGCACGCGGTCCCTGATTGTGACCGTCCTGCGGACGATTATCCTCCAGGTGCCTATAAGCTATCTGCTGGGAATCACCCTTGGCTTGGGCCTGAAAGGTGTGTGGATGGGAATAGTCATAGCCAATGTGGCTGCAGTTTCGGTCACTTTTTACTGGGGAAAATACACAGTCGAACACGTGATAGACTCCTGAAGCCCGCAAGCATTGTCTATCCTATTGTGAAGGATAAGAGTTTCGTTTTTGGCTCTGCCGGTCGAGCGAGCCTCTTTTTGACAATTTGCCTTCCCGTTCATCCAGGGAGAGGCGCTCCAGGGACAGCAGCGGCCGGACCATATGCCTTCCCACCCGCTCAGCCTCTCTTTTTGTCCTGGCCCGGACGCGGCTATGGACATTGAAGCCTGTGTGCCGCCAGGAGAGGAGGCGGTCCGCCCATTCGGGGCTCAAGATCTCCCGGGTGACGAGAAATCCCAGGACCTCGCGGGCAAAAAGCTCTGCCGGCTGTCCCTGACCGGACAGCGGCGTCTAGGGGAGGAGCCACATCCAGATCCCCGACGGATGATCGGCGGTCCGGTAGACGCGGTGGGTGGCCTTCCGGAAATCCTCCTCGGAGGCCTCCCGGATGTTGCAGAAGGTCTGCGGGTTCCTGTCGAAAAGCGGGAACCAGCTGCTTTGGACGTGGACCATGATCCGGTGGCCCTTCCGGAAGGTGTGGGCGATGTCGGGGAGCTCGAAGCTGACCTTGGTTACTTTTCCAGGCACAAAGGGCTCGGGGTTTTCGAAGCTGTCGCGGAATTTCCCCCGGATGATGTCGCCGCGGATGAGCCTCTGGTAGTTGCCCATCCGGACATTCAGGGGATTCGGCTTGGGATCCGGGGTGTCCCCGGGGTAGACGTCGATGACCTTGACCACCCAGTCGGCGTCCGTCCCGGTCGTCGAGACGTAGAGTTCTGCGGTGATGGGGCCGGCGACGCGCATGTCTTCGGCGAGCGGATCGGTAGCATAGACCAGGACGTCGGGTCGGGAGGAGGCGAACCTCTGGTCTTTGACGAAGTAATCCCAGTCGTATGGGATATCGGCCTTGAGACTGTAGGGGACCGGCTTGGCCGGGTCGCTGACGTATTCGTCGAAATCCGTCCGCGATGACGAGGACTCGCCCGGCGGAAGAAGGCGGCCCTTTTCCGAGAAAGCGAGCTTCCTCAGCTCGGCCCTGGCGGGCGGCCAGGTGTCATGGGACTCCCAGGCGTTGGTTCCGGTGTCGTAGATTAAGGCCTCGGGCGGGTCCGGCATTTCCACTCCCCTGAGGTGCGCCTCGAAAAAGGGAAACTCAATCTTTTCCATGTAGAAGGCGCTGGTGCCGCTGAAAGAAAAGGGCCCCCTATCTTCGTTGACCCTGTATGTCCGGTTCCAACTGCTGTGCATCCAGGGACCCATGACCAGAGTGTTTTGTGTCCCGGGACTGCGTTTCTCGATGGTCTTGTAAGTCCGGAGCGTGCCGAGGAGGTCCTCTGCGTCGTACCATCCCCCGACGACCATGATAGCTGGTTTGATGGCGGTCAAGTGCCTGTAGGTCGATCGGGATTTCCAGTAGTCGTCGTAGGTTTCATGGGCCATAGCGTCCGCCCACATGTCGTTTTTCTCCTTGAACATCGCGGCCGTGATGTTCTTGAGAGTGCCGAGCTTGAGGAAGAAATCGTAGCCGTCGGGCGTTCCGAAGGGATAGGACCGGCCGTGGAAGGGCTCCGGCTTCTCCCGGTTGACCCAGACGCTGTAGGAATAGGAGGCATAATGGGACATATAAAAAGCCCCGTTGTGATGGCCATCATCTCCGAGGAAGAGGTCCGACATGGGCGCCTGGATGGAGACGGCTGCCACGGCGGGGTGGGTGTCGATGGCGGCCATGGCGGCCGTGAACCCGGGGTAGGAGCTTCCCCAGACGCCGACTTTACCGTTGTGGTTGGGGACATTCTGGAGAAGCCATTCAATAGAGTCGTAGGCGTCGCTGCTCTCATCGACGTCGGAGGGGGATTTTTTATCGGCGATGTAGGGGGCCATAAAGTTGAACGAGCCCTCGGAGCGGGCGCGCCCCCGGATATCCTGGTAGACGAGGATGTAGCCGGCCTTGGCGAAAAAGAGGGAGGGGATGACGGAAGCTCTATAAACGTCATCGTATGGCTCGATCCCGTAGGGCTCCCGGAAGAGGAGGATGGGGTGGGAGACGGAGGCGTCGAGCGGGCTGTAAACGTGGGTCATGAGGCTGACGCCGTCGCGCATGGGGATGAGGTGTTGGGACTTGTGATAGTGGCGCTCGATATAGCCCAGCCGGTCGGAACGTGAATAAGGTTCGGCCTGGGGATCATCAAATTCCCGCAGCTTGGTAGCGCGGGCGTCCAGCTGCATCTGCTCGTTGACAGTATGAAACCGGGTGCACTTGCCTTCGCTGTCCAGTTCGAAGGTCAGGTTGAAGGTTCCGCGTCGAGTGGATGTATAGGTGTACTGGAAGGGTTTGCCTTCAACGGCCGTCCAGACCGTGACTTCGCCGTCCCCATCCTCAAGCGTCCGGAGGATGCCGTCTTTGAAATAAACTTGAAAAATGACGGTCGGGGCCTCGGCGACCTTCATTTCGTAGACGCCTTCGACCTCCGGGTATTTGAAGGATAGCGACTCGGGTTTTGTTTGAAGGGAGGCCAGGCTGATCGACCCCAGCAATAAAATCAGGCCAAAGAGTGGAATGATGAATGAACGGAATGCGAATCTGCGCATGATACCCTCCATATGAAAGGACGAATCCATAAGGAGAAAGGTTCATTTTCCAGGATGGAAGCGTTTGTCGCAGACGCCGAATAACAGTGACAAATGGTGTGAACCAGGATTGACGGCTTTCTGAGCAAGCCATCAATAGTCGTTTACCCAAATCCGGTGGCGTATTCCATAAGGTGAACAAAATAAACAAGTTGTCTGGACAAGTCGATCTGGCCCGGCGCTTGCATAAAGGGGGAGCGAAAGGAGGTCGTCATGGCACGACTGGCGGCGAAAACGCTGCTCATCGGTCTCGTCCTGGGCCTTATCGTCTCCCCGATCGTCTCCGCGCAGGGGACAGCGAAGGCCGGCGATAAGGTCAACATCAACACCGCCTCTCTGGAGGAGCTGCAGAAGCTTCCCCGGGTCGGTCCCCAGATCGCCCAGCGGATCCTCGACTATCGGAAGGAGAATGGAAGCTTCAAAAGAGTCGAGGACATCCTGAAGGTCCGCGGGGTTGGGGAGAAGATGTTCGAACAGCTCAAGGACCAGATCACCGTGGGCGAAGCAGCGAACAAATGAAGGAGTGAAGGGGGGCCTGTGCCCCCTTCCGTCTTTTCTATGTTTGACTTTTCGCAGAGGCGATGAGCCGGAGGAGATACAGACTCATTTTCTTGAGGGCCCGGCCGCGGTGACTGACCGTGTTCTTCAGCTCGGGCGAGACTTGACCGAACGTACTGTCGAAAGGTCTGTAGAAGAAGATCGGGTCGTAGCCGAACCCGAAATCCCCACTCTTTTCCAGGGCGATATACCCGCTGACCCGGCCGCGGTATTCTTTAAGGATGCGCCCACTCCGGGAAAGGACGAGCTGACAGACGAACCGCGCCCTGCGGTCGGGCCAAGAGACTCCCTTTAAAAGCCGCAGAACTTTTTGGATATTCCTCTCGTCCGTGGCGCCGGGATCGGAGAAACGGGCGGAAAAGACGCCCGGAGCGCCGCCGAGATATTCGACCTCCAGGCCGGAGTCTTCGGCCAGGGTCGGGTATTTGCTCAGGGAACCATAGGCGAGACTTTTCAAGCGGGCGTTCTCGAGGAAGGTCTCGCCTTTCTCCTCGACGTCCTCGCGGGCTCCGATGTCTTGAAGAGAGAGGAATTCCACCGGCAACCTCCCCAAGTAGCGCCGGATCTCCCGCAGCTTGCCCGGGTTGGAAGTCGCCAGGACGATCTTATTTCTACTCGATCTTGATCTCAAGGATCTCGCCCATGTCGAAGAGGCTCTGGTTGAACTGGCGCTCCTTCTCTTCGGAGGAGGAGAAAGAGAGCGTCACGACCGAGACATTCCTCTCTTTCTTAAGGTTGAGCTCGGCCAACTTGAGCCCGAGATGGAAGATCAGTTTCCTCAGGTTAACGAGGATGTCGGGGCTATCTTTGATCCTGAGATGGTAATGATAGAGGGCTTTTTTCAAATGCGCCTCTTCGACCCGGCGGAAAAGAACGAGCGTTCCTAGAATCAGCCCGGAAAAAAGAACCGCATAGACGTAATAGCCCGCGCCCACGACCAGGCCCAGGCCGGAGACCGTCCAGAGCGTCGCTGCAGTCGTCAAACCATGGACGCTTCCCTGGGACTGGATGATCGCGCCCGCCCCGATGAACCCCATGCCGGTGATGGCGGCGGCCGCTACCCGAAGCATTTCATTGCCCGTCTGCCCCGTTCCGGCCAGCATGAGCTGGGAAAGGATCATCAGCATCGCCGCGCTGGCGCAGATCAAGATGTGAGTTCTCAACCCGGCCGGTTTCTGGCTTGTTTCCCGCTCCAAGCCGATGATCCCGCCGAGGGCGATCGCCAGTAACAGCTTCAAGGCAACATCCAACACGCTCATGGTCTTCCTCTTTTTCCCGAAAAGGGCTTTCCTAATCTATCATAAGAGAAAAGAAAGGGCAAAAATGACGACTAGGACAAGGGTCAGGAGGGCAACCAGGGGGTTGCGTAGCAGACTTTCCGGCTCTTCCATAACCTGCTTCTCCCCGAGGGTCTTGCGGAAGAAAAGAAGAATGTAGAGCAGCAAAATCGGCAAGACGATCAAAAAACGCAACAGCTGGAATGAAAAAATGAACAGAAAGGTACTCGCCAGGAAAACGGCCGCGCTGGCGACCATCCCGAAGAGAAGGAGGTTCCTTGAGTACCTCTTGTGGGAGAGACGGTAGTCGGCTGCCCTGTCGCCGAGGAGCCGGAATTCGGAAAGGCGTTTGGCCGTCATCAGAAAATTCCCGAAGGACCACCAGGCCACCAGCAGGTTGAGTGGAGGGAAGAGGTGCGCGGGTGCAAAGGCGTACCAGCCGATGAGGAAGCGGATCGGGTTGTTGGCCGATTCGGAGATGGAGTCGAGGAAGGGAATGTCCTTCGTCCGAACCGGTTTGACGTTATAGATGAAACCGGCGCCCAGAAGGGCGAGAAGAGAATAGACGAAGGAGAAGGAGAAGAAGGCCAGGGCCAGCGAGAAGGCGGCGGCCGTCAGAGCGAGACCGAGAAGAATGAAAGGTCCCTTCCTGATCCGCCCCTGAATGAGGGGCCGGGCGCGTTTGACGGGATGATGGATGTCGGTCGGCGCGTCAACGATCTCGTTGACAACGTAATTGGCCGTGGAGATCGCCCAAGTCAAGATGAAAGAGAGGGCCGTCCGGAAGACGATTTGTTGGACTCCGAAAGATGAGACAAAGTCCCGGTGAAGAAAGAAAAAGGCGGCGGTCCCGATGAAGATCGCGGCACTGCGGGGCCATCTTTCCAGCCGCAGAGCCTGCAGGTAGGCGGTCATCATTGGCCGTCCTTTACGGCGTAGATTTCGAAAGAATCTCCGAGGGCCAATTTTATCGGAATTCTTTTAAGGAAGGAAGCCAGCCGACCGCCTTTCAACGCCGCCTGGAAAGCCGGCTTCCGGGAGAGAAGATAATGGAGGCTGAAAGTCCAGGCATAACGGCGCTCGGCCACCACGGCAAATCCGGCCCGCCGGAGCAAGGCGCTGATTGACCTGCGGGAAAAAAAGGCCAGGTGAGCGGGCCGGAGATGCCACCATCTTCGGCCGGCAATGCGAGCAGCCAGGCTGTGGACATCCGGAGTCACCAGGACGAGCACCCCGGCCGGCTTCAGGATAGCCTGGGCCTTTTTCAATGCTTCGAAGGGGACGGGTGTGTGTTCGATGAAATCGACCATCGTCACGGCAGCGTAGCGGTCCACCGGCAGGGAGGCCGTCTCCAGTCGTCCTTCGAGGAGATCGAGTCCGTGCTTCTTTGCAGCCACCTCCACTGCCCAGGCGCTGGGCTCAATCCCGGAGGGCTCCCAGCCCCGCCGCCGGGCCAGGTCGAGCAGGATTCCGGTGGCGGCTCCGACATCAAAAAGAATTCCTTTCAGGGGGATGAGCTTTTCGAGACGGCGGAGGATTCTCTGGAAGTTCTTTGAACGGCCCTCCGCTTCGTCCTCATAGACAGGATCTTTGACACGGCCGTAGAGAGAGGCCAGGTCGTCTGGAGTCGGGCAGGGGTTGGCGAAGATGTGTCCACAGCCGGCGCAGATACTGAGGTCCCAGGTTTTGCCATACTGGCTGTCGGTTATCTTTATCTCGTCCTGGGTCAGCCGGCCGGAAAAAGTTCCTTTTTGATACTCACGAATGTTCGCGCCGGCGCAGGCGGGGCAGGCCGCGAACGTCTGGAATTCCTGGCCTCCTTCCTTCATCTCAGCGGCCGAGCAGATGCTTGAACCAGAAATCGACGCTGCGGCGGCTGGCATTCTCCCTTTTCTTGCCGCCGAACCCGTGACGCTGGTTGGGGAAGACCATGTATTCGAACATCTTGCCCTCGTCCATCAGGGCGTCGATGAGTTGAACGCTATTCTGCATATGGACGTTGTCGTCCATGTCGCCGTGCATGAGCAGGAGGACGCCCTTGAGGTTCTTGGCATGGGTCATGACCGATCCGAAGTCGTAGCCTTCTTTGTTCTCCGCCGGCGTATCCATGTAGCGCTCGGTGTAAACGGAATCATAAAGCCTCCAATCGGTGACCGAGGAACTGGCGATGCCGTGGGTGAAATAGTCGGCGCCATAGGTCAAGGCCATGCAGGTCGTGTATCCGCCATAGCTTCCGCCGGTGATGCCGATCTTGGTGGCCTCGATGAACGGTTTCTCCCGCAGCCACTTGACCGCTTCGATGAGGTCATGCATTTCCCATTTTCCCAGGCTGCGGTGCATCAGGGAGACGCCCTTCTTCCCAAAATGACCGGACGAGCGGTGGTCGACACTCATGACGATGATGCCCTCTTGGGCAAGGTAGAGCGAGCTGAGCGGCGGGTAGGAATTGGATACGGTCGGTGCGCCGGGTCCCCCGTAGATCGTGAAGATCACTGGGTATTTTTTGGCCGGGTCGAAATCGGGCGGCAGGATCCAGTAGGCCGGGAGCGCGTAGCCGTCCTCGGTGGGGATGGTGAAGAGCTCCTTCTTGCCGAGCGCGTATTCCTTAAGCACTGGCGATTCGCTGCTGTCGATGGTCCGTATCCAGGTCCCGTTGTTCCGGTAGAGGTCCTGCTTGGACGGCTGCTCGATGCTCGTGGACATATCCAGGAAATAGCTCCCGCCAGGCGAGACCTGGCAGTAATGGCTGGCCGGTTCCTTGGTCAGACGCTCTAGGCCCGTGCCGTCAAGGCGGACCCGGTAGAGATGCATCTCGGTGGAATTGTCCTTGTTGGCACTGAAATAGACCCGGTTGTTTTTTTCGTCCACCAGGCCGATGTTCCTCACCTGCCAGGGGCCCTCGGTCAGACGGGCCTTGAGCTTTCCCTTGAGGTCGTAGGAATAGAGATGCGACCAGCCGTCGACATCGCTGCGCAGCAGGAAGCCGCTGCCGTCCTTGAAGAAGTGGAGGTCCCCGAAAAAATCCACCCAGGCAGGCTGCTTTTCATCGAAGATCTCCTCCTTTCCTCCCGTCTTGAGGTCGACGCCGTAAATCTTGATGTTGTCCTGGCCGCGGTTCATCCACTGGACGGTCAGCCGGTCACTTCCGGGGAGCCAGATCGGCCAGGCCACATAATGGTCGGCATTATCGTCGAAATCGGCCCAGACGACTTTGTCCTCCGGCAGAGTGACGATGCCCAGCTTGACCTTGGGATTGGGGTCGCCGGACTTGGGATAGCGTTCTTTCTCGAGATCGCCGTGGGCGCCGCCCGAGCGGAAGATAGGGAAAATCGGGACGGGGCTGTCGTCGAAGCGAAGAAAGGCGATCTTGCGGCTGTCGGGCGACCACCAGAAGGCGCCATAGCGAGAGCGCCTCCCCAGGATCTCCTCGAAATAGACCCAGGAAGCATAGCCGTTGAGGATCGTCTCCGAGCCGTCCGCGGTGACCTGGTATTCAAGTCCATCATCGAGGTCAAAGGCATAAAGATCGTTGCCTCGGGTGTAGGCAAGATACCGACCATCCGGGGAAAGCCGGGGGTTTCGCTCTTCCTCGGCCGTTGCCGTCAGGCGGCGGAATGTCCCCGTCTTGGGGAGAAGAAGATACAGATCGTCCTTGAAATTGTAGATGAATTTGGAATAATCCGGGCTCGTCTCCGCGGGACCCTCGGCCATGACTCCTTGAGGCAAGGCCTTTTGCAGGGCACCGTAATCGAGAAGGAGGGTTTTTTCAGCGGTCTTGACAGAGACCTTGAGCAGCCGCGTCGTTTTTGTTTTTTCGTCCCGCTCCCGGAGGAGGTAGCTCTCGTCGTCGAACCAGGAAGCCGTAGTCATCGGCTTGAACAGCCGGGGTTCCTTGTTGAGGTAGGCCTGCTCAAAGGTGATCTTCTTGGGCGTTTCTTGGGTCCAGATGCTCGAGAAAAACAGGAAGATAGCGGCGCCGATCAAAACGCCCTTAGCCGGCAGGGATTTTCTCGACATGATCAAAAACCTCCGCTCTAGATGTTATCGTTTATGCATATTATTACAATCTTCGCCTCAGGCACAAGCGGGGCTTATCAGGGCTTGATGAATAGCTTGCCGAGTTCCGTCCGCACAAAAAAGGCGCTTCCCCAGATACGAACCGACGACCGGCCGTCGGTATCGGTCCCCGCGGTGACGATCTTCGGTCCCATGGCCAGACAGTCCTTGGTCTCTTTTCCGTGGCCGTTCAGGGCGAGGGACGAGCAGTCGTTCGTCCGGGGCGAAAAGATGAACAGGCTCTTTATGTCGTCTCCGGACCCGTCCTTGGGAAAAGAGCCTCCGACGATGATCCGGCCGTCGAGATAAACGCTAATACCCTTAACGGTCAGACCGAGAGGAGCGGAGATCGTCCTGATGGTGAGGTCGGCCGGGTCGAAGATGCGGAGGAAGGCCGGCCGGGCTTCTGATGCGCCGTCCTCGACCGCCAGAACCCTTCCCGACGGATAGCGGCGGATGAAGCGGATGGGGCCGGCAGAGCTGCCGATATCCCTAACCGTCTTCCTCTTCAGGTCCCACTGCCTCAATTGGCCGGCTTCCCCACCGCCGTAAATGCGTCCGCCCTGATCGACGCCCAGGGCGCGGATGAGGGGGAGTCTCCCGGGGAAGACGAGCACTCTTTTCTCCAGGAAATCCATAACTCTGATTGTCCCGTCTTGATAAGCGGCGATGAGCATGTCCGGAGGGAAGCTGACGATTCTCAGGGGAAAAGCGTCTCCTCCCGGCCACTCGGTGATTTCGTTCCGCTCGAAGGAGAGGCCGAGCAAGCCGTGGCCCGGAACCGCCAGGTAGAATGTCCGTCCCAGGAGAGCAAGGTCGGCGATTCCCTTCATGGCCGTTTGGAAGATGCGGTTATCCAAGAAGGTTAGGACGAAGACGACTCCCCCTTCTCCCAGGCCCGCGACCTGGTCCTGAGCATAGAAACGAAGACAACCTGGACGAATGTCGTCCAGGGGGATCGTCAGCAAAAGGTGGGGTGAGACTTCGAGATCCTCGTTCAGGATTGGCTTGAGCTTTCTCTCGTCGGGTGAGAACGGAGCAGTGCGGCCGGCGGGCCAGGGCTCTTCCCGGATCTCGAGATCGTCTTCGCTGAGACGCGGCTTCTCTTCGCGGCAGGGCCGGCTCTCCTTTTCCCCGGAGAAATCGCCGATGCGGATGAGCTCTCCCCAGGAGTCGACCCGAGGCCGTTCAAACAGTTCTCTGGTCTCCTCGGCGTCAAGCCGGGAAGAGAGCGAGTTGTCCAGGTCGTAGAGCATGACCAGCCCGTCTTGATAGAACGCGGTGTCCTCGAGCGCCGGCTCTTCCAGGAACTGGAGGTGCAGCTTGACGCTCTCCAGGGCGGCCTCCCGGGTCTCGAGGTTGAGGCGCCGGGTGGAAAAATTCGCCCGGAAATTGACTTCCACGTCCAGCTCTCCATGAAGATACAGGAAATCGATGACCCTCTGGAAGTAATGCCGGTCGCGGCAGCCGTCGAGGATGATGAGACGCTTGTCGGCGTTCTCTTCAAGGAACCGGCGAAAATAGGCCTCCGGGTCGTCCTCGACCTCAAAGGCAGGATCATCCTGGTAATAGCAGGGATCGATGTGGTCCTTCAGCCAGCGAGGGCCGAGGATCCGATTGAAGACCTTCTGGCCCCGCTTGGAATCGCGCATCAGGTAAAGGATCTCATCGGCCCGGATGCCGGCGAAACCGGCCACGATAGCTTCGCAGAAGTAGGTCTTCCCCGTTCCGGAATCACCGTTGACGGCCATGATGGTTACCCTCTTGGTCTGGAGCAGGTGATGGAGGGTTTCGGAGAGTTCATAGAGACCGCGCTGAGCGGGCTTAAGCCCGAGGATGCTGATGGCGCCCACATGATAAAGATAGAGCGAGTGGACGAATTCGGGCATATCGATTTTCTTAAGCGCGCTCACCGTCTCTTCGAAGATCTGCCGGCTCCTGTCTTTGAGCAGTTTGAGGAGGGCGATGACAATGTCGGCCGAGAGGCCGCCCGTCGCCTCTTTTTGAGCCCGGCCGATCTCCCCCAACGTCCAGGCGAGATACGTCTTGAGCTTAGCTGAAGGATGATCGGCGTACGGGGCGAGCGTCGGTATGGCCCTGACAGCAGCGAGCCCGATCTTCCCCAGCGCCCAGACGGCCTCCTCTTTTTGTTCCAGGAGCAAACAGGCCGTCAGCTGGCCGGCCGCGTCCTTGGTGATTTCATCCGGCGCCGACAGGACGGCGACGAGGGCGTCCACCGCCTTCTCCTCCCTCAGATTGCCGAGCGTGTAGATAATGTTCTCGCGGATCTTGGTGAAGTTCAGGGGAAAGAGACCAAAAGCGCGGAGGAGCGACCCGGCGGAACGCTCGTCCTGGAGAACACTCAGGATGAGTGAAGACATGTAGGGAATTCCGCTGGCCGGGTCGATCCGCCTGTCGAGCAGAAGTCGCAGGCAGGGAAAAAAGAAAGCCGGAGGGATTTGGCTGACGATTCCTTGCGGAGGCTGGATCATCTCGAGAAGCAGAGAAGAGGCTTCCTCCCGGCGCGCTTGGGATAAGGATTCCTCGATCAGCCGTTCCATCTGGACAGAAAGTTTTTCTTCTTCGGCGATCAGCCGGGCCAGCGGAGCGATTAGGGAAGCTGCGGTCTTCTTGATGTCCGCAGCGGCATTGAGGAAGAACTCCTTTTCCTCAGGATTCAGAAAAGAGGCCAAGGATTCTTCCAGGACGCGCTGTTCGTTCCGGCTTCGACTCTGGAAAGACCGGGCTTCGATGTTCCATTCCGGCGCCCGGGCTTCGGCATTGATCCTCCAGGCCTCGTGCTCAACGCTCCAGAGGAGGGGTTCGAGGAGGATCAGGAAAGATGGTTCCGGGGCGAGATGACGGGAGGCGGCCATTTTCCGGGCGACCATCCAGCCCGGCTCTGTCAAGAACGGAGAAAAGATCCGGACGAAGTCAGAGGCGCTTTCTTTTCCGTTCCGGCCTCGGAGATGGTGGAAGAGAGAGTGACAGATCCGATCTCGAAGGCTCTGGGGATTCTCAGACCAGTCTCCTTGTCGATCGATAAAGAGGATTCTCCGCGGGTTGAACCGCCGGAGATAATCCAGGCCCTCGGCCTCCACATCGGTGGGGCAGGGAACCGGGAGAGCGGCGGGGTTTCCGTTCATGAATCCACGAAGGGCCCTATCTGGCTAGAAGAAGTCCCTGCAGGTCTTCTTCGAGGTTGCCCGTCTCGATCCGGAAGAGGTATCCGCTCTGGAAGGGGTCCCGGCGCAGGAGAGAAGGATCACCAGGCAGCAGCGCGTTTACCTCCGTCACCCGTCCGGAGGCGGGAGACCAGACCCGGTGAACGAAACGGTCGGCATCGGTGATCTTGCCGCAGACATCGCCTTGGCTGAGAGCATCGTTCTCCTTGGGGAGCTCGATCTGGTTGATGATGCCGATTGTCTTCAGGAAGTCGGGAACCACACCTACCGTGGCCCGATTCTGTTCTTCCAGCTTGAGCCAAGTATGTCCCAGCATATAGTAATAGCCCGGAGGGATCCGGGACTCTTGGACCTCCTCTTCGCCAAGGCCGTCGACCTCGGCTTTCTTGAGGGCCCTGGCGACCAGCCCCCGTAGATCGGCGGGAGTGAAAGGCTTCGGAAGGTAATCGAAAGCCCCCCTTTTGACCGATTCGACGGCGGTCTTGATGGTCGGATAGCCTGTGACCATGATGATGATGATGTCCGGACGGGTTTCCTTAAGGGACTTCAGCAGATCGAGACCGCTGATCCCGGGCATCATCAGGTCGGTAATGACGAGGTCATAGCCGTTGTCATTGGTTTTTTTCAAAGCCTCTTCGCCGCTCAAGGCCATGTCCACTTCATATTCTTCGGACAGGATGGCTTGACGGATGCTTTTGCAGACGGTGATCTCGTCGTCGACGACCAGAATCTTCCGTTTCTTCTTGTTAGGCATAGAAGCCCCCTTTTGGAGTGGTGTCTTCGGGATGAGTTTCGACCGGGAAGCTCAGGGTGAAGACCGTTCCCCGGCCAACTTCGCTCTTGACCTCGATCCTGCCCTCGTGCTGCTCGACGATTCCGTAGCTGACGGCCAATCCGAGGCCGGTCCCTGAGCTCTTGGTGGTGAAAAAAGGGTCGAATAGCTTGGAGAGGTTCTCTTTCGGGATGCCCATTCCCGTATCGGCGAAGTGGACCGCGATCGATTTTTTATCAGCGGAGAGAGAGCTGGAGATAGTGATCTGGCCTCCTTCGGGCATGGCCTCGCAGGCGTTGAGCAGCAGGTTCCAGAAGACCTGCTGGATCTTGTTCCGGTCGAGTTTAAGCGGCGGCAAGCCGGCCTTTAAGTCCTTGATAATACGGATGTCCTGGAAGGAGGCCTGCTTCTCGAGGAGCTGGCTGGTCCGCTCGATGAGCTCGTTGATATTGGTGAACGTTTTCTGCGGCGGGTTCTGCCGGGCAAATTCCAGAAGACCCTTGACGATCTGGGTGCAGCGCGCGGTTTCGTCAGCGATGAGGCTCAGATTCTCAAAGAAAACATCGCTCTTTTCGAGCTTCTCCAGCATGAGGTGGGTGTTGAGGAGGATGGAAGTCAGGGGGTTGTTGATCTCGTGGGCGACCCCGGCCGCTATCTTACCCAGCGACCGCAGCTTCTCGGACTGGAGCAGGTAGTCCTGCATCTTCCGCAGTTCTTTCGTTCTCTCCTCGACCCTTTTTTCCAGGGTCTTTCCCCACTGGATAAGGTTCTCGTTGGCCAGCTTAAGATTCTCGGTCATCTGGTTGAATGAACGGGCGAGTTGGCCGATTTCATCCCGGTGGCCGATGCGGACACGATGATTCAAGTCTCCCCGGGCGATCCGGTTGGTGGCCTGGACCATGCGCCTCAGAGGGTTGGTGATGCTCGAGGTGATGAAAAACAGGATGACGAGGAGGACCACGACGCAGAGAGCGGCGATTCCCGTGAAGGTGAGCATGACGCTGTTGCGAAGGTCAACGTAAGGCTTTTCCAGCATGCCCACGTAGAGCATGCCGATGATCCGGCCGGCGAGGTCCTTGATCGGCTCGTAGGCGGTGATATACCAATGGTTGACGACGAAGGCACGGTCGACCCAGGGAACTCCCCGGATGAGGACGGCGTCAAAGACTTCCTGCGATACACGGGTGCCGATGGCCCGCCGGCCTGCGGCATCGGTGACATTGGTCGAGATACGCAAGTCGTTCTGGAAGATGGTGACTGTGCCGATCTCCTTGCCTTTATATCTCTCCCCCTTATAAATGATGTCCTTGACCCGGTCCACGATTTCGTAATTCTGGTTGAGGAGGATGCCGCCGTAGAGGACGCCGATCACTCCTCCTTGTTCATCCTGGACGGGAGCTGCCCCCTTGAGCATTATACCGTCTTCTTCGTGGTCCTCGGGCCGGGGGGTGGCCTTGGGCGTCGGGATGAACTGGAGATAGGCTCGCTCGGCCAGGTCCGGGCCCTCCTTGAGGAGCTCTGATCGCGGAATAATCTCTGTGGCGGTAACGGTCTCAGTGCGAAGGGCGCGGCTGACCAGCGGGTCGGACGACTGGTCGTCGCCCCAGACCGGGGGCTGATTCGTCCGCAGCACCACCCTGCCGGAACGGTCTGTGATGGTCAGAATGTCGAGATGAAAATCCCGGCGCACGCGGCTCATGATGCGGAGCAGAGTCTCCCGGTCGCCGGCCAGTAGAGCCGCCTGGACGGAATCACGGCCGGCATTGAGAAGGATGATATCGCGGATGTCGTTGAGTTTCTCGTTATAGACCATCCAGGCGGAAGCCAAATCATGACGCACTTTTGCCTGGGCCAGGCCGAAGATGGTCCTGTGCTCAAGGCGAGTACCGAAGAAAAGCGAGACCAGGCCGCCGAAGAGAATGACGATCAGGAAACTGAGGACAAATTTTATCCGCAGCGGCAGGTTGAGGAATTTCAGGGCGGTCCGGCGCAGGTCCATGGTTTCAGGAGAACATATCATTCTAGAAGACCCCCCTGGCTATTGCAAGCGAGACGCAGGGGTCGCAAGGATCTCCTTTTCCGTGATGCCAATGGGCGGCTTCCTGCGCCCATCATGAAAATCACGGATTCAGAGATGCTTCCTCAGGGGTCCAGCGCGGATCGCCAGGGTCTGCCAAGGGGGGGAAATAAATGTTGACAAGCCTGATTTTAGAGTGATAGATTATATACTCGATTGAGTTTGTCGACTAAAGCGATAGGCTGACCATGCGGCTTTCGACCAAGGGAGAATACGCCAGCCGGGCGATGCTCGAACTCTCCCTCCACTATGAGACGAAGCCGCTTCATATCCGGGATATCTCCGAAGCTCAAGACATCCCCCGGCGCTTTCTTGAGCAGATCCTCCTCCAGCTCAAGCGGGCGGGTTTGCTGAGAAGCCGCAAGGGGCCGGCCGGCGGATACTCCCTGGCCAAACCTCCGGGCGAAATCAGCGTGGCCGAGGTTATCCGGGTCATGGACGGGCCGCTGGCGCCAATCGACTGCGTCAGCGTAACGGCTTATGAGGTTTGTCCCCGCGAGCGTTCCTGCAGTCTGAAAGGATTATGGAAAGAGGTCCGGGACGTAATCGCCGAGATCCTGGAGAGAACGACTTTTGCCGACTTGGCTGACAAGTCGCGGGCGGCCAGGGCTGTCTCTGCCAAGGGAAAGCGATGATTTATTTTTGGCGATTTTGTCGAATATGTTTATAGACTATATAGACATAGAAAGATGGCTGGATTATCCACTGAAAGTCGACATCATCCCGCTGGCCTTTCTCCGCGAGCCGGATCATTCGTTAAGGGAGGAGAAATGAAAAAGAACCTGAGCATCCTGGGAATTCTGGCAATCGCTGCGCTGGTCGTGTTTCCGCTTCACGGCCAAAAAAGGGAATGGCGGGGAAACCTGACTCTCTCCGGTGCCTGGGCCCTTTATCCCATGGCCATCAAATGGGGTGAGGAATTTTCGAAAGTCCATCCGAAGGTACGGGTCGATATCCAGGCCGGCGGCGCCGGAAAGGGGATCGCCGATGCCCTCGCCGGGGCCGTGGATTTCGGTATGGTCTCGCGGGGCATCCATCCCGCCGAAGTGGAGAGAGGCGCCTTTGCCATCGCCGTCTGTAAGGATGCCGTCGTTCCCACGCTCAGCGCGAAGAATCCACTGTTGAGTCAGGTCCAGAGGACGGGCCTGAAGAAGGAAGCTCTTATCGCCATCTGGATCACCGAGACGGCCAAAACCTGGGGCGACATCTTAGGGATTCCTGATAATCGCTCTATCCATGTCTACACGCGTTCGGACGCCTGCGGTGCCGCCGAAACCTGGGCTGAATTCCTCGGCCAGAGGCAGGAGGATTTAAAAGGCATCGGCGTTTATGGTGACCCCGGCTTGGCCGAGGCCGTCCGCCGCGATCCCTTTGGATTAGGCTTCAACAACATCAATTATGCTTATGACGCCAAGTCCAAAAAGCCGGTCACGGGGATAGCTATCCTGCCCATCGACCTCGACGGCAATGGAAAGATCGACGATGTCGAGAGTTTCTACCAGGACCGCGAGGCCGTCACGACGGCCATCGCCCGGGGGGTTTACCCCTCGCCGCCCGCCCGCGATCTTTATCTGGTGACCAAAGGGCAACCCCAGGACCCGCTTGTCATCGAGTTCCTGCGCTGGGTGCTGAGCCAAGGCCAGGAGTACGTCGCCGAGACGGGCTACATCGCCCTGCCTCCAGAAAAGTTGGAAGAGGGATTGAAGAAGATCGAAGCCCGCTGAAGAGGATCGATGAGACTCTTCAAAGACCGGCTGGCGCGGTGGACGATGCTCGTCCTGACAGCGATGCCGGCCTTTATGGTTCTGCTCATTCTCACCGGCCTTCTTTTGCGGTCCCGGCCGATCCTGGCGGAAAAGCCTTTCTTCTCAATCCTGATATCTCCCTCGTGGTCCCCCTTGAGAGGCGAATTCGGTCTCTTGTCGTTCCTCATGGGGACTTTGTGGGTCACCTTCATCGCGCTGGTCTTGGCCGTTCCGGTTTCGCTCCTAACGGCCGTTTATCTTTCCGAATACGCCCCCCGCTTCGTCCGCGAATTCACCAAGCCGATGATCGACCTGCTGGCCGGCTTGCCTTCGGTCATTTACGGCGTTTGGGGCGTTCTCCTGGTCGTTCCTCTCGTCGGGCGGGTTATCGCCCCGGTCTTCGGCGTCCAGTCAAGCGGCTACAGCGTGCTGGCCGGCGGTATCGTTCTGGCGATCATGATATTCCCGACAATCATCTCGGTCTCCCTGGAGATCTTTTCCTCTATTCCTGACCAGATGCGGGAGGCCTCGCTCTCCTTGGGCGCGACCAAATGGGAGACGGTCAGATATGTCGTCCTGAAAAAAGGCCTGCAGGGGATAATCGCCGCCGTCGTCCTGGGGTTGTCCCGGGCGTTTGGGGAAACCATGGCCGTGCTCATGGTCGTCGGCAACATCGCCCGCGTTCCGGGCTCCGTCTTCGATGCCGGCTATCCGTTGCCTGCCCTGATCGCCAATAACTATGGCGAGATGATGTCTGTGCCCCTCTACGACGCGGCCCTGATGCTCGCCGCGGCGGTCCTCTTGCTGGTCGTGCTCGTCTTCAACATCCTGGCCCGGCTGATCTTGGTCCGGGTCAATAGGAGGGCGGCATGAGGGAGTCCCGCCCGGCCGCCCGGCTGCGGCGGCGCAAGCTCGAAGAGACCGTTTTTCGTCTGCTTATGGCTGCTTCCCTGGCGGTCGTCATCGGTTGTCTGGCCTTGATTGTCGGGACGATCATCTGGAAAGGCCTGCCGGCCTTGAACCTGTCCATGATCACCCAAACCCCCAAAGGTGGCTATTATCTGGGACGGGAAGGCGGGATCCTGAATGCCATCGTCGGCTCCCTTTACCTGGCCACGGGGGCGACCATCCTGGCCATCCTCTTCAGCTTGCCGGTCGTCCTCTACATCAATGTTTATGCCGCCAAGAAATCACGCCTGGCCTCTCTCACCAGGTTCTCTTTCGATGTGCTCTGGGGGATTCCTTCGATCGTATACGGCGCCTTCGGCTTCATTCTCATGGTCTTCCTCGGACTGAGGGCCTCGCTCCTGGCCGGCATTTTCGCGGTGGCGCTCATCGAGTTTCCGATCATGAGCCGGGCGGCCGACGAGGTCGTCCGGATGGTCCCGGCGGAGTTGCTGGACGCCTCCTACTCGCTAGGGGCGACCCGGCTTGAAACGGCCGTGAAGGTCGTCGTTCGGCAGTGCCTCCCTGGTCTGATGACGGCCGTTCTGATTGCCTTCGGCCGGGGCATCGGCGACGCCGCCTCGGTCCTCTTCACGGCCGGGTTCACCGACCGGCTGCCGACCTCGCTCTTCCAGCCGGCGGCGACCTTGCCCCTGGCGATCTTTTTTCAATTGGGAACTCCCTTCCCCGAGGTCCAACAGAGGGCCTATGCTTCGGCGGCCGTGCTCACTATCCTGATCCTCGTCATCAGCCTCCTGGCGCGGGGGCTGAGCAGGAGGTATACCCGTCATGTCGTCAAATGACAAGGAAACTCCTATCGATGCCAGACCCCATATCAGCATCCAGGGTCTGAACGTCTTTTTCGGACCGCTGCAGGTCCTGAAGGACATCAGTATCGACATCCCCGACCGGAAGATCACGGTCATCATCGGTCCTTCGGGCTGCGGGAAGACGACGCTGCTGAAATCCCTGAACCGGCTTCTGGACCCGTCAGGGGGAGTCCGGGTCAGCGGCCGGGTCCTGGTGGACGGCGTTGATATCTATGATCCCCGGACTGAAGTAACCCAGGTTCGAAAGAAAATGGGTCTTCTTTCCCAGAGGCCGCAGGCGCTCCCGATGTCCATCTACGACAACGTCGCTTATGGGCCGCGCATCCACGGCCTGAGGGACAGGAAGGACCTGGATAAAGTCGTCGAGAGCCATCTTCGCGTAGCCGGCTTATGGGAGGAAGTGAGGGGCCGGCTGTCCGAGCCGGCCGCCCGCCTTTCCGTCGGCCAGCAGCAACGGCTCTGCCTGGCCCGCGGCCTGGCCGTCGAACCCGAGATCATTCTCGGGGATGAGCCGACCTCGGCCTTGGACCCGCAGTCCAGCCAGAATGTGGAGCGGAGGCTGATCGAGCTTAAAAAGGACTACACGGTCATCGTCGTGACTCATATCCTAAGACAAGCCAAACGGATCGCCGACTATATCGCTTTTCTTTACTTGGGAGAGCTCATCGAGCACGGCCCTGCGGTCGAGGTGCTCAAGGAACCACGAGACCCCCGGACGCGCGCCTATCTGACCGGCGAGATCAGCTAGTATCCCATCTCGCAAGTCTCTTTTCAAAGTTCTTCGCAGAGACGGGATACTTCCATGGGGGAGTCAAACTCCCCCCGCGGCTGCGCGTCTTTATAGATTGTTCTCGAACTAGGCTGCTTGCAAGACGCGCACCGGCTTCCTTGAAGAGGCGGCCCGGCTCCTCTTCCTCAGCGGAGCTGCTGGACGAACTGGTAGAAATTGACCTCGTTGGCGTCCAGTCCATACCGGTAAACGTAGCGGCTGGCCAGCTCGGAGGCGAACAACGCCCTAAGATAGGCCATCGGCACTCGCCTGACGATCTTGGAGAACCCGATCTCCTCGACCAGCACCCTGGGGATACAACAGGAGGTGACCTTTTTAAAGAAAGCGCGGTCGTTGACCAAGTCCGACCGGCCCACGGCGTCTTTGATCAAGTTGATCTTCTCGCTGATGAGGTCCGTGAGAATGGGCCGCGGGATCTTCCGGGTTTCATTCTCCTCCCAGATGATATCGAATTCGAGGCGGGCATTCTCGCGGATGATTTCCAGGATTTGGGAGACGTATTTTTTGCGGAAAGGAGAGACGTGCCCCCGTTTGGAGCACATCAGCTCCTCGTACTCTTCGTCGGTCATGGCCAGGCTGGCCAGAACTTCCAGCGATGACGAGGTGACCCCACCCTTGTTGGCTGAGGCATCCTTGTAGATGATGACGCCCTTCTCCTCGAGCCGGAGCCTGGCCTGTTGGGTGACGAACAGGTTGGCCCCTTCGACGATGACCTTGAAGCGCGGACGCCCCTTGTCGTCGAGGTAATTCTGCCAATTGTTGATGGTGATGGAGGAAGGCCGGCCGCCGCAGGGAATGAAGAGGTCGGCGGCGAACTTGGGGTGGAGATGAAAGCCGTTCCGGAAATTGAGTCCCGATTCCACGGGCTCGCCGTCCGGAAGGGTGATGTTTTGGTCTTTGATGCTGACAAAGAAGCCCTCCTTGGAAAGGCGTTCTCTGCGGAAGTGTTCGACCATTTTCCGCTCCCTGGCCAGGCGGCTGAGCTCACGACGGTCGAGCCCGGCCGGGTCGGAGAGGACTCCCGAGCCGTCGACGATAGACAGGATCCGGTCCTTGGAGATCAGGATCTCGTTGCTGCCCAAATCGCCGTCCGGACCTCCGGTCATGACCTTGGTGACATTCGCTTCTTTGAGACCCAGCTTCTCCAGGGATTTCAGGACGTACTCATGAATGGAGTTGGTGGTCATGCCGTAGAGGTCGTGCGGGATTCCCCCCATGGAGATGGGTTTGCCCGTGGAAAAGGACCTCCAGTAGCGGTAGCCCCGGGTTCTGGCTCGCAGGGCGGCCCATTCCATGAGTTCCGCCGTCCCCTCGTCGGGGCCGAGGAAGAGCAGGACTTCTTTCTTATATAGGTCGACCACACCTTTCTCGTTGAGCATCAGGTCGAGCAGGCCGTCGATGTATTTCTTGAAGGCTTCGTCGGCCTGCTGCTGGTAGCCCCAGCGGAGCAGGATGGTTCCTTTCGAACCGCCCTCCGGGATGTCTTTGTTCTTGCGCTGCTGGGTGGAGGCGAGGTTGTAGTTTTCGTCGAAGATGAAGTCGGAGTTGTTGAGATAGGTCTGGAGGTTGTTGGAGCGGACGATCCGGATGCCCCCGCGGGCGATGTCGCGGAAACGGACATGAAAACCGCGCAGCTCGGCGCCGACGATGTGGAAGACGCCGAAAGGCTTGTCTGGATAATCGACCGAGTTGAGGAAAATGGGATCGTACATGTAGGCGAGAGAGGTCTTTTCCTTAACGTAGAAATTGGTCTTCTGGATGCATTCGATGAACATGACGGCGGCGAGGAGGATGTCCCGATCGATCTCGACGGGAACTTGGTGAGCGATCTCTTTCCTGAGGTCGCGCAGCCCCAGGCTGATGTCCCGGGACTTGGAGGAGGGATTGAACTTGCGGTCAAACTGCCAGAAGAGCTTTTTGATAAAAACCGGGTTTTCTATGAAAGCATCCCAGACCCGCTGCTCGTGAAAGGTGTCTTTGACCAGCTTGGTCTTGAGGTTACGAAGGATGCCCAGGAGCTCCGGCGAATCATCGAGGGCCTCGGCCAACCGGAGATACTCGTCTTTGTAGGCCGTCAGGAACTGATGGGAGAAACTCCAGGCCGAAACAGCGAAGACGGTTTCCTGGGCGGTCAGTTTCCCCTCTCGGAAGAGGCGGGAGAGGGGTGATTCGGGGATGACATAAATCTGGCTGATATCGTCGACCAGGTCCTGAACGAGGCGCTGGTTCTTGATACCCTTGAGATAGAACGAATAGGCCGTTCGGCCGCAGGAGAACGGCTCGATATATTTCCGGCTGGAGACCAGGCCGTGTGAATTGAACACGTCCGAGACATTGGAGAAAAAACGCCGGCTGGAGTCGCGCTTGGTCACCACCATGATTCGGATCTCGTTGCCTTGCCGGCACTTGGTGACATCGATATAGGGACTTTCCCAGTCCTTCGTTTTGGTGACGAGAGCCTGATAGCGGGCCAGCGTCTCCCGGGGGGCTGTAGATAAGAAGGTGATATCGCCGATTTTTCTTAAGTCCGTTTCGTCAGGGGCGGGATGAGCTTCCGGAAATTCAGGGAGACAGACGACATACATTCTCAGGTGCTCGACTCCCAAGGCCTTGCGCGCAGTGCGGTAGGATTGAAGGCGGGAGTTCGGGTACTTCTCCTCGATATGCCGTTCGACCTCCAGGCTGCGGGGGTGTTCGTCATCGACGAGATAAATCGCGTCTTTGGCATGCTCGGTGGCCAGGTCGACCTTGAAAGTCTTCTCTTGTTTGATGGTGGCGATAATCTCTGCGGCCTTGATGGCCCGGATGTGGTCGGCGATCGTCTGGAGGGGGGTCGTCTGGAAATAATAGTCATTCATCCCCAGGCCGGCGCAGAACCAGTCCAGTTCCTCACGGACCGCTTCTTGGGTATAGGGGCCTTGACTGAGGATGATCTTCTCCAGCTTCCTGATCTGGTTCTCGGTCAGGACAGAATGAGCCGCGATTTCCTTCAGGCTCTTCATGGAAATCTCCTCGAATATGATTTAATTGAAACGTGAAAAGTGAGGGCCATTATGCCACCTTGGGGGATGTTGACAAACGCAGATCGGTTCTCCTTCATTAGACTTCCAGGTCGAGCTTGTCGAGAAGAAGTTCGGTTCCTTCCAGAACTTCCAGGTCGGTTGAGCCGCAAGCCGAGCAGGTGAAGACGAAATCGTCCCTTTCGGTCACGGCCTGGCATTTCCGGCACTTCACCCGGAGAGGAACCGGGGTAATTTCCAGGGTTGCTCCGGCCGCGATCGTGTCCTGCTTGTAGCTGTCAAATGCGGTCTGCAGGAACTCCGGCACGACGCCGGCCAGCTGCCCGACCTTCAAGCAGACCCTGACGACCTTGATGGCCTGTTGTTCCCTTGCCTTTTCTTCCACGATCTCGAACAGGCTGGCGACGATGGAGAGCTCATGCATGGCGCTGGCGTTGGATCATATTGACGCGGCTTTCTATGAAGTAGCGGCCGAGTTCGGCGATCCCCCGGCCCTTGAGCGCGGAGGTGACGAAGACACGCAGGCGGGGATTGATTTCCAGTGCCTCGTTGCCGGAGCGCTCCAGGTCAAACGGAAGAAAAGGTATCAAATCGGACTTGGTGATAATCAGACAGTCGGCGCTGGCGAATGCTTTGGGATACTTCTTGGGTTTGTCATCTCCCTCCGGCGCGGAAAGCAGCACACAGCGGAGACTTTCCCCTAGGTCATAGCTCGCCGGGCAGACGAGGTTTCCGACGTTTTCGATGAACAAAAACTTGGTCTCGGCGGGAATCTCGGGGATGAGGCGGCCGATCATTTTGGCCTCCAGGTGACAAGCGCCCCCTGTGGTAATCTGCCAGGCAGGCACTCCTTTCCGGCGGATCCTGTCGGCGTCCCGTTCGGTCTCGATATCTCCTTCGATAACCGCCAGGGGATGCTCCGGCTTGAGCGTTTCGGAGAGCCTTTCCAGGAGCGTTGTCTTTCCCGACCCCGGCGAGCTCAAGAGATTGACCACCAGCACGCCCGCTTTTTCCATTTTTTCCCGAATTTCGGCGGCCACTTTCTTGTTTGAGCCGAGAATTTCTTCCCGAACAATCAGTTCCTTCTTGCTCATTTCTTCTCAGGTTCTGCCTTGGGCAGCCGGACCGAAAAGGTCGACCCCTGGCCCGGCTCGCTCGCCACCTGGATGGATCCGCTATGGGCTTCGACGATCTTTTTGGCGATGGCCAAGCCCAGGCCCGTGCCCTTGATCTTCTGGTCTTCGCGCCGGCTGACCCGATAGAACTGGTCAAAGATGAACGGCAATTGCTCCTTGGAAATGCCGATGCCGGTATCGGTCACCTCTACAAGGATCGCCCGGTCCTCTTCGCGGATAGCGATCGTCACGGAACCTTCCGGTTTGTTGTATTTGATAGCGTTGGTGATCAGGTTCGAGAATACCTGCTCCAGGGATTGTTCGTCGGCCAGGACAAGAGCCGGCTCTTCCGCGGGCCGGAGCTCGAGCCGGACCTTGAACTCTTCGGCCAGCGGCCTCATGAACTCGAGCTGCTTTTCCAAAAGTTTTTCCAGAGCGAGTGATTTGAACTTATCGACGATCTGCCCCCGGCTGATCCTGGCCATGTCCAGCCAGTCGTTGATCAGCTGGAGGAGACTTCCCAACCGTTCCTTGGCCCGGACGATCATCTCTTTTTGGGCGTCTTCGACCCGGCCCGCCATCCCGGCCAGGATCACTTCGAAGTACTGCTGGATGGCCACCAGGGGGCTCCGGAGCTGGTGAGAGACCATTGTGATGAAATTCTCCTCCATGAGTTTTTTCTCGCGCCGCAGGGTTTCGGCTTCCTGCGCCAGCTTCCGCCTCTCGAGCGCCCGCCCGATGATGATGCGAAGCTCATCCGGGGTGAAAGGCTTGGGTAAAAAGTCGTAAGCCCCCTTTTTCATGGCTTCGACGGCCGATTCGACGGTGGCATAGCCGGTGATGACAATGGGGATTGTCTTGGGGTCGATATCCCTGAGCTTTTCCAGGACCTCAAGTCCGCTGAGACCGGGCATCTTGAGGTCGATCAGGGCCAAGGCCGGCTTCAATTCCCTGACTTTTTCCAGGCCGATCTGCCCATTCTCTGCGGATTCCGCTCTGAATCCGTCTTTAGTCAGGATCATGGTGCAGGAATCCCGCATGGCCTCTTCATCGTCGATGATCAGGATGATCGGTTTTTCGACCACGTTGTCTTCTCCATTGATAAGTTTACACGAAAATCGCCCTCATTTCACCAGGCGAGGGGCCGCGGCCTCGAAAACAGCGCAGGTTTTTTCCTCCCCAAAAGCCGATGGGGAACCTAACGGGCTGACGAACCACCTGCTACGACCGGGGCGAGGGTTTGGGTTAGGAAGTTCGTCTGCGACTCCAGCCATTCTTTTCCCCAAGGCGAGGGGCATGGGCGAGAAGGACATCCGGAGGCGAGCGGGCAGGGATCCGCGGGGCGGAGAGCGAGCCGAGGAAATAAGCGAATTTCGCTGACTTGCGGAGCAAAGCAGGGGGGTTCCAAGGGGGATGGCCCCCTTGGTCGCAGGACGAAGTCCGAGAAGGGGAGGCACCGAGCGAAGCGAGGGTTGGAAGGGGGAAGGCGAAGCGGATTCCCCCTCCAAAAAGTCGCTGTGGAGAAATTCGCGGGCCTTCGAGTCCATGTCCCGAGCCTACTTTAAGAGCTTTTCGATCCTGGCCAGGAGGTCATCCGGCTTAACCGGCTTGTCGATGTAATCGTCCGGGCCGACCATGCCCTCTTCGTCGCCCTTGAACTGAAATCTCGAGCCGGCGATCTCTTTTACCGCGGACACAAAGATGATGGGTGTATCGCTGAAATCCTTGAATTCCGCGGACGTCTTGACGGTGTTGCAGAGGGAGAAACCGTCAAAGAGGCTGTCCATCATGATATCGAGCAGGATCAGGTCCGGCCTTTCGGCCAGGATCTTTTCCTTGGCCTCCTTGGGGTTGGCGGCCGTGACCACCTCATAAAGAGCAGACTTCAGGATAGGGGTCACCGCGGCCCGGAAGTCGGGATCATCGTCGACGACCAGGATTTTCGCACTTTTGTTCATGTCGTATCTCTCCTTATATGGATTGAAAACGTTTTTTACGGCCAATCTGAGTTCGTCTCTGCCGAATGATTTGATGAAGTAATAGAAGATGTCCTGGGCTCGTGCCTTGGCCTCCCGTCGCTTGTCGTTCTGCTTAGTGGTCAGAATAATCCTCAGCCGGGGATCGAGGTTCTTGAGAATGGGGACGGCCTCGTAGCCTTTCATCTCGGGCAGGTCGATATCCATGACCAAGCAGTCGAATCCCCCCTCGGAGACCTTTTTAATTGCCTCAGAGAGATTCTTGCCCGTTTCTAGAGTGTAGCTGTCCTTTTTTAAGAAATGAGCCAGGTCGCGCCTTTCTCTAGTATCGGGATCGATGATCAAGACCCTGTTCTCTGAAGCCATCCGGCTCTTCCTCCAATCCTGAATAAAGCAATTTATGTGCCAAACGGCTCAGTCAGGCCGGCCGGATCGACTTTCTAAGTAATTGAATATAAATACATTATGAGGATGGAATGGGCGTTTGGCCAATGTCTCAGGGAGCGTCACTGCATAGTGAGGAATATTTCCCCAACTCTATTCCACTATCGCCTCGCCAGGATCCGTCTTCCTCTGTCAGCGGCCCGTTCCTGCAGAATCGCTTATTTGGATTTGGTTGACTCGAAGAGTCGCCCTTGGTCATTTCGAAAAGAAGCCGGGGCCGGTTTAGGCCAAGAGCTTCGCTCGGCCGTCCGGGAGTTGATCGATGCGGGATGGCCCTGTCCGTCCCTGAACTTATCGGGCATCAGCCCGTCAGTCTTCCCGAGGATGGATCGAGTCCCCCACCTCCTTCATTATCTCTTCCAAGGCCGCGCGAACGGGCTCGGAAAGCCGGCTGCCTCCGACGATCGACTCCGGCTGGACGCCCAGGACATAGGCATTTTTGATCTGATCAGGGGCCAGACGGTTGGTCAGTGAGGGCAACAGCCGGTGGCTGAGGACAGCATTCCAGAAGAGTTGCTCGAGGGGTATCATGACGATCTTCCCGGGCCGTTCGTTGATGTTGATGACGTCGATAAGGACAAGCGGACGCCCGGCCAAGCCCTCGAGGACGCGGTCTTCCTCGATCTCGGCTTCCAGATAGACATCCTCGACACCGAGTTCTTTCATCCTAGAAGCCAGTTCGAGACCAGCCCTGTCATCCGATCGGTCCTTCTGGCCGACGCCGACATAGACGGGGCCGGCCTGTCTGAGCTCACCCAGCTTCCTTTTCCAATCGCCGTCGGGTGCGTGTTTGACCTCGGCCATATGGGCGGAACAACTGATGCAGGGGTCGAAGGCCCGGACCACCAGGTCCATCCGATCCCGGATCTTGTCTTCCTGGCCGTCATCCAGGAGCTTCTGGGCGGCGATATAGCAGTACCGTTCTATGTCTTCGGCATTCTGGGCCGTGGGAGTGACGATATCGACGGCGGAGACGAGACCGCCCTTGATCTCGTAATGGTGGATGAGGAGTCCGCGCGGAGCTTCAACCAGGCCGGTCCCCTTGCCTGCTTTCGCCTTGTAGGGCACGATCGGGGGGTCGTCCGGGATCTTTAGGACCTTGTCCACCAGCTCGGGGATCTGCTCGAAAGCGTAGAGGATCTCCAGGGCTTGAGCGGCGTTGTGGAAGAGGGGATTTGTCTTCCAGCGGGCGTTGAAGTATTTCTTATAGGCCTTTCCGGCATCACCCTCGAGCCTGTCGCCCAGGACATTGACCCGGGCGAGCGCTCCCACGGAGTAGGGATTCCCCTTGTAGCGGCTGCGCTTGCAAAAAGAATGAGGAACGACGAATTCATTGGTCAGTCTTTGATAATCGTCCCGGCCGATCTTTTCGCCCGTGGACAGGATGATCTCGTCTCCCCAAAGCCCGTAGCGGCCGTCCCCCGGCTCGCAACAGGCATAGACCGTGTCCGCTTCGGGAACAGAGGGATAATCGAGGCCGCAGAAAAGGTCGACGGTCCGGAAGACGAAAGGCATGAATTGGATGGCCCGGTTCTTGATCCAGATGAGGTCCTCCCGGCTGGGGTATTTTCCAAACCCGCCGATCACCGGGTTTTCACCGTGGATCATCCGGCCGCTGAGTAGGGACATGATGGCATTCCCGAACTGCTTCATCTCCAAGGCGATCTTGACCTCAAACGGGAATTTCGAGGCCATGGCGATGGCGTTGGGAAATCCGACATAGTCCGGAAGGGCCAGGTAATAGACATGGAGGGAGTGGCTCTCGATGAATTCTCCCATGTGCATCAGCTCACGCAGGAGGGTGACCTTGCCCGGGACCTTGACGTCAAGAGCGTTCTCCATCGCCCTGAGCACGGCGTTCTTGTGGGACACGGAGCAGATGGCGCAGATGCGGGGCGCGATGCTGACATCCTCTTCGGGTGTTTTGCCGACGGTGAGACGTTCGATGAGACGGGGTCCCTCGTTGATGACGAGCTTCACCTCGGTGACAACATGGCCGTCGACCGTGGCGAAGATACCGCCGTTTCCTTCAACGCGGGGCAGGTGTTCGACGCTGATGGTTTTCATCTTTTCTCCTTTTTGAACGTCTCGAAGAATTGGGCGATTCGCGTCCCCGAGTAGTTGGCCATCCTGTTCTTGATGACGTCCTTATCAAAACCCTTCTCGAGGAGGAGATGGTACTCGGAGGTCAAATTGGCCTCTTCGGTCGGTCCCCAGCAGCCGAAGCAGGGAATGTTGTGATTCGGGCAGACCGAACCGCAACCCCCGAGCGTCAGAGGGCCCAGGCAGGGGATGTCCTTGTTAAGCAGGCAGTCGTTTTCGTGCCATTTGCACTCGACACAGACGGGGAACCGGAACAGCTCGGGAGGGTTACCGCGGAGCAGACGGTTAAATGTCGAGAGGAATTGCTCTTTACCGACGGGGCAGCCCGGAAGGTAAAAATCGACCTTGACATAGGCGTCGATGGGCCGGCTCTGAGCCGGCCGGGTGTGGGAGAACTCGAGGCCGCCGTAAACCTTCTTCAGGTTCTTTTCCCAGTCCTTCTTGTCCAGGAAGGCGGCCTGGATGCCGCCCACGCAGGCGCAGTTGCCGAAGGCGACGACCATCTTGGCCTTTTTCCGGATATCGAGGAGTTCCTCTTTTTCCTTTTCGGTGCTCACCGACCCTTCCACCAGCGCCACGTCGAGATCACCGTGGCGGTTGTCGCTCTTGGCCATGAGAAATACCTCGATGTCGGCCGCGCTGAAGATGTTGACGAGCTCATCTTCACAGTCGACGATGAGCAGGGCGTCGCCGGCGCAGCCGGTCAGCTCGAAGATCCCGATTTTTAGTTTGTCTTGGGGCATGATCCACTCCTTAGATGAGCTCCTTCATATGAAGGACATCCCAGTAGGTAAACACCGGGCCGTCAAGGCAGGTGTAGATGTAATCGATGGCGCAGTGGCCGCACTTCCCGATGCCGCACTTCATCCGCCGTTCCA
>CAYOZW010000012.1:263-29205 GCA_964408495.1 uncultured Eubacteriales bacterium | reverse complement strand
CCGTCGGCGTGGTTATTAAACCGCACGCGCCCAACATCGAATCGATCCTGCGTGACCTAATGCAGAACTTAGAAAAGAGAAAGATCGGCTACATCCTCGAGGACGTCGCCGCCCGGAAATTGCTCCTTAAAGAGGGGCTGCCTCGAGAGGAGCTTCCTGCCCGGGTGGACCTAATCCTCGTCCTCGGAGGGGACGGCACCCTGCTTAGCATCGCCCATCTCGCCGCCCAAAACGGTGTTCCGGTCCTGGGCGTCAACTTGGGCCGCCTCGGCTTCCTGACCGAAGTGCCGACCGACGAGATCTATATCACCTTGGATTCTTTTATCGAGGGGAAAAAGGAGGTGATCAGCCTCCGGCGGCTCCTCCAGGCTCGCTGCCGCGAAAAGACCTATTATTGCCTCAACGATGTGGTCATCAACAAAGGCGCCGTCGCCCGGATGATCCAGATCGGCATCTGGATCGACGACAAGGAGATCGCTGCTCTCAAGGCCGACGGACTGATCGTCTCCACTCCGACCGGCTCGACCGGTTACTCTCTCTCCGCGCACGGGCCGATCGTGCAGCCGTATGTTCCCGCCCTCGTCCTCGCGCCGATCTGTCCCCACACCCTCTCCTTCCGCCCGATGGTTATCTCCCTGGACTCCCGGATCAGGATCCAGCTCCTGACCGCGGGCGAGGAGGTCTACCTGACCCTGGACGGGCAGAGAGGAATCTCTCTGGGGAAAAACGATACTATCGAGATCGAAAAGGCCGCCTTTGAGCTTACCCTCGTCTCCTCGCCGAAGAGGAACTATTTCGACCTGCTCAAAGAAAAACTCGGCTGGGCCACCTTCCCCTAGAAGGCTCGGGCTTGGTTTCATCAGCCTCCCGGCGGCTCAGATGAATTCCGCGACCCAGTCCCCGAGTTCATCCACCAGCGTTTTCTGGAACTCGTAGGCTTCTCTCAGAGCTTCTCGTCCTTTCGGGGTGAGACGGTGGTAGATCTTGCGCCGTCCGCCTCTTTTCGATGTGGGTTCTCCATAGCTTTTAGCGAGAAGGCCCTTCCGGAACAGCTGGTCAAGATAGCTGTAGAGGGTGCCGTAGGTCACAGTCGTTTGGGTGATTCTGGCCATCTCCTCTCGGATAGCCACGCCGTAGGCGTTTTCTTTCAGCCGCAGGATGGCCAGGAGTACGACGGTTTCGTTCGGGGTCAGGTCAATCATGATTTTTTCCCATTTTATTAATCGTTCATTCGCACACCGGATATTTTTGGATTTGATCGCCACAAGCTTGCCCCGTTAATTCCATTCTCATTCATACTTCAAGGATTTTGAAGGATTGGCGGCAGCGGCTTTGAGAGCGCGGAATCCCACGGACACTAGGGCGGCCGTCATCAGAAAGAGAGTGGTGACCAGAAACAATAGTCCGCTTATGGGAATACGGTAAGCGAAATTCTGAAGCCATTTCTGCATGCCGTAATAGGCTAGGGGCGCCGCGACAATAGAAGCGGCCAGAACCAGGATAAACACCTCTCGGGTGATCAGGGCGGTGATCTGCGAGACCGAGGCGCCCAGGACCTTGCGTATGCCGATTTCTTTGGTGCGCTTTTCCACCGTAAAGGAGAGGAGCCCGAACAGACCTAGGCAAGCCACAAACAGGGCTAGGAAGCTAAAAATCGCGAAGATACGGCCCGCCCGCTCATCTGCCCTGTACAGACGGTCGAAGTCACTGTCCAGAAAGGAATAATCAAAGGGCTGCCCGCCGGTCAAGGTTTTCCATTCCGATTCGATGAGGCCGAGGGTTCGTGGAATGTTATCTGAACGAATCTTGACCGAGGTGTAGTTCCACCAACGTTCCATAAAGGGACGGAGAATCATGGGTTGGATCTCCTCATGTAGAGAGGTGAAGTGAAAATCCTTCAGAACGCCGATTATGGTCGTGAACTCTCCGGGTTTGGCCCCGCCCCATTCTTTATATATGCGCTTTCCGACAGGATCTGAAAGCCCCATGGCTCTGGCCGCTGCTTCGTTGATGACCACGGCAGAGGTGGCGTCGGTAGGAATGCGGGAGTCAAAATACCGTCCCTCCGCCAGCTCCAGCCCCAAGACGGCCGAAAAATCCTCATCCGCATACATAGTCATCAAATTGTATTCCTCCGTGGGAGGGCTTCCCTCCAGACGGTGGGTAGTGGGATCGAAGTGGCGTCCGGGCAGAGATTCGCTGTGAGAGACGGCCAAAATATCCGGATTCCGGACTAAAGACTGCTTGAAGGCCGAGGCTTTGGACCGCAATGCATCTGCCCTGTGAATGATGACGATGCGGTCTTTATCGAAACCCAAATCCCGGTTATGGACGAAACGAAGCTGGCGGGAAACGACCAATGTGCCCAGGCAGACGAAAAAAGTGATGGCGAACTGCAAGACAACCAGGCCCCTGCGCAAAAACAAATGCTTTTTCCCCCGGACGCTCACCGGCCCTTTGATCGTCCGCGTCGGAAGAAATGAGGAAAGGAAAAAAGACGGGTAGCTGCCGGCGAATATCCCCACGACGAACAGGATGCCTGTCATGGAAAACAAAAACGTGGGTTCTAGAAAGTCCGAGAACCGGATCTGCCGCTCGGCCAGCCTGGCAAAGGAGGGCAGGAGAATCAGAATGACCGCTAGGGCCAGAGCGAAGGCCACAAGAGTCAGCCCCACGGATTCGGTCAGGAACTGCCCGATGATCTGTTTCCGGCTGGACCCCAGGACTTTGCGGATCCCCACCTCTTTGGAGCGGTGGGTGAATCGGGCCGTGGACAGATTCATGAAGTTGATGCAGGCGATGAGCAGAGTGAAGACGGCGATGGTGCCGAAGATGAACAGATCAGATGCACTCCCTTTGAGAGAAAGGTTGTCGGTGACATTCTTGTTGAGATGGATATCCTGGAGCGGTTCCAGGATATAAGACGAATAATATCCCTCCTTGGCGAGAAATTCCTCCAGGCTTTTTCCGGTCTCGGCCTGGAACTGCGGGCCGTAGTGCCGATTGAAGAAATCGGGAAACTTGCCTTCTAGGGCCTCGGGATCAGCCTGTTCATGGAGGCGGACATAGGTGAAATAATTATGCTGCCTCCAGCGGTTGCTGCGGGCGTTGGGGGAGGTGATGAGAGAGGCCAAAAAGTCGAATTGGAGATGGGACTGAGGGGGGAGATCTTGGATGAGGCCGGTCACTTTGAAATCTCTGTTGGTGTCTTCGAAATGAAGGATTTTTCCCAACGGACTTTGTGTGCCGAAATAGCGGACGGATGCGGACTGGGTGAGAACGACGGTGAGAGGATCCTGGAGAGCCGTTTTCGGATCCCCGGCCAGAAAGGGGAAGTCAAAGATATCGAAAAAAGAGGCGTCGGCGAAACGGACCCTCTCCTCCAGAAACTGCTTTTCCCCCGCCCGGACGAGATAGGTCGACGACCAAGGGCTGTAGCGGGTCACAACCTCAACCTCCGGAAAATCCTCCTTCATGGCCTCGGCCAATGGCGGAGAGGTCCAGGCACCGCGGAAATTCTCACCATCCTGGATGATATGGGCGCAGACGCGAAAGATCCGGTCGCCACCTTTGTGAAACCGGTCGAAGTTCCGTTCATGATGAATGTAGAGGGCGATGATCAGGCTGCAGGCCAGGCCAACCGCCAACCCGGTGATATTGATGAAGGAGAAGCCCTTGCTCCTGCGGAGGACTCTCCAGGTGGTTTTGAGGTAGTTTTTGAACATGACGGCACTCCAAAAAAAATAGTTGCAGGTGAATTCCGGAATCGAGATCAGGATCTCCCGGCGGTACCACCAGCGGGCCTTGCGGAGGCCAGACGTTTCTACCCGGTGAATGAATTCTTCAGTCAGATCACCGAGAAGAGAAAATCCGTCTCCCGTAGGGCGAAATCGGCCCAGAATCCACTCGGCGATCCTTGGCGGACGGTGATCGATCGGGCCTGAATTTTTTTGCCGATTGCCTGTTTTCATCCGCCCATCCACATATATATACGGAAATTCCGGATAAATGGTTCGTTTCAGCGAAAAACTTTGCTCGTCGGGGAGGCTCCGGTTCCCTCCTTCTCTTACAGAGGCGTTTAGAATCGCGCTACCCCTGCCGTCCCTCCCAATTCCTCGCCCGGACCTTCGCCCCGCCAACAACAGGAAAATGAAGGACTTAGCTCCTTATCGATATAGCCCTTTATACAATAACGAAGGGACCAGCAAAGAGCCGGCGGTTTGACAATTAGAAGCCCGGCCATTAATATGATCTATCCCGATGACAGAAGAACTTCGTGTTGCCCTGATCACACCGGAAGCCGCGCCTTTCGCCAGGTCCGGCGAGCTGGCCGAGTTCTGCGCGTCTCTACCCAGATATCTCGTTTCCCAGGGGATGAAGGTCTCCCTGATCTTGCCCAAATACAGCACGCCCCAGATCGCCTCTCTGGGCGCCACCATTGTCAACTCCGAGCTCGTCGTCCCTCTAAACGGAGATCGGATGAGGGCCTCTGTGTTCAGGGCGGAGCAGAGGGGCTACGAAATCTATTTCATCGACTGCCCCAAATATTTTTTGCGGGAGAGCGTCTACGGGCCGCCGACTGGGAATTATCTTGACAACGACGAACGATTCGTCTTTTTCAGCCGGGCTGCGCTCGAATTCCTGCGCCAAGCCGGCCCGACGGTCGACGTTCTCCACTGCCATAACTGGCCGACCGCTCTCATCCCTGTATTCCTAAGGTCTCATTATCGGGATGATCCCGTGCTCAGATCTGCGGCCACCCTTCTGACACTCCACAACACGGCTTTTCAGGGTGAGTTTCCGGCTGAAAGCCTCGCTTTAACGGAATTGAACTGGGATTTCTTTGATCCGCGGCAGATTTCCCTGAACGGAAAGCTCAACTTCCTCCAAGCGGGCGCCGTATATGCCGACCTGATCAACACCGTGAGCTCTTCTTATGAAAAGGAGCTTCTGTCCAGAAAGAAGAAGTCCGAGATCGGCGGCATCCTGAGAAAGCGAAGAGAGTTTTTTACCAGTGTGCGCAACGGGATCGATCGAGAGAACTGGGACCCGATGCATGATCCCCATATCGCCGCTAGCTTCGGCCCCGGGCAGCTGGAAGGGAAGGCGCTCTGCAAACGCGACCTGATAGGAGAAGCGGGATTTTCGCTGTCACCGGAAAGGCCCTTGATCGCCTTTGTCGCCCATCTTTCGCGTTATAAAGGCGCGGACATCTTGGCCCAATCCCTGGAAGGGATCGTCGGGCTTGAAACCGGGATCATCATCTGCGGCGAGGGCCAGGAACGGTATAAAAAGGAGTTCGCTGCCGCCGCCCGCCGCTTTCCGGGCCGGGTCATTTTCCGTTTCGAATCCAACCCGGTTTTAGTCCACAAGATCATGGCCGGCGCTGATATCCTGCTGCTCCCTTCGCAAAGCGAGCCGAGTGGGCTCAATCTATTTGCCGCTTTCCGCTATGGAACGGTTCCGATCGCCAGGGCGACCGGCGGCCTGAAGGAAACAGTCCGTCAGGTCAGCCTGAGGACCGGCTCCGGCAACGGATTTGTCTTCCGCGATGATGCGGCCAGGTCGCTCGTCCGTGCCGTCAGGCAGGCGGTCGCCTTATACAGCGGGAAACCGGCCCTCTGGCGGAAGCTGATGGAAGAGGGGCTGCGCCAGGAATACTCCTGGGAAGAGACCGCCCGCGGCTATGCAAGGCTCTATCGCAGGGCCCTGGAATTCAAACGAGGAGGTTAACTTGGCTACAGATATTCTCAATGTCACCGATGCCACTTTTGAGGAAGAAGTCCTGAAAGCGCCGCTCCCGGCGCTGGTCGATTTCTGGGCCGTTTGGTGTGCCCCCTGCCGGATGATCGCTGCGACGGTCGATGAGATCGCCGAAAGCCATAAAGATAAGCTCAAGGTCGCCAAAATGAATGTTGACGAGAACATGAATACTCCCGCCAAATACGGCATCCGCGGTATCCCCACGCTCCTTCTCTTCAAGGGAGGAGAGCTCAAGGAAACAATGGTGGGCGTCCAACCGAAGGACAAGATCATCGAGGTCGTGGCCAAGCATTTATGAGCGCTGTGCCCGTCCACGACGTTGTCATCATCGGGGCCGGGCCGGCCGGCCTGGCCGCCGCCCTGTACACCGGCCGGGGACGTCTCAGGACCATCGTCCTGGAGAAGGCGATCCCGGGCGGACAGATCCTGCTCACCGATTGGGTGGAGAATTACCCCGGCTTCCCGGAGGGGATTGCGCCGTTTGATCTGATCGAGCATTTTCGGAAGCAGGCCGAGAAATTCGGGGCGGTGATCGAAACCGACGAGGCCAAAAGCCTGCGGCGGGAAAACGATCTCTGGGTGATCGCCGGTCAAAACAAGGAGTACGCCGCCCGGGCGGTGATCATCACTACGGGGGCTGCCTATCGCAAGCTGGGCATTCCCAACGAGACCCGGCTGACCGGGAAAGGGGTGTCTTACTGCGCGACTTGTGATGGCCCATTCTTCCGCGACGCCGAGGTGGCCGTTGTGGGAGGCGGGGACAACGCCCTGACCGAAGCCGTTTTACTGACGAAATTCTGCCGGAAGCTATATGTCATCCACCGACGCGACCAGTTCCGGGCCATCAAGATTCTCCAGGAGAGGGTGTTGGCTAATCCCAAGATCGAAGTCCTCTGGAATTGCGTACTGGAATCGGCCGAAGGAGAGAATCATCTCGAACGGGTCATGGTCCGGAACGTCAAGGAAAACAGGACTTACCCGCTCGCGCTCGCCGGACTGTTCATCTCGATCGGAATGGACCCCCATACCGGGTTCCTAAAAGGGGCCGTGGGGTTGAACGAATGGGGGGAGGTCAAGGTGGATTCCCGGATGGCCACTGATCAGCCCGGAATCTATGCCGCCGGCGACGTGGCCGACGCCTGTCCCAAGCAGGTCGCTACGGCCGTTGGCGCCGGAGTCAGCGCCGCCCTATCGGTCAACGAATACCTGGAATCCCTGGGCTAATATAGACGCATTAAGTTTGTTTATGTTGTCATCGCGAGCGGAGCGTGGCGATCTCCTTCTTTCGTGAGATTGCTTCGTCGTCCCCCCGAGCGGGACTTCTCGCAATGACATGGGAATTAATGCGTTTGTATTATTCTTTTTTTAAAGCCTTTTCCAATTCCTCGACCCGGGCCTTGAGCCTTTTCATCTCCTTGACCAAGTCGTAGAGCTGCGGAAGCAGGATCGAGGCCTTTCGCCAATCGCGAACGTCCATCTCGGGAGTCCCGGCGATTATGGCACCGGAGGGAACGTCCCGGGCGATACCCGTCTGGGCGATGGCGATAACGTTGTCACCGATGTTCAGATGGTCGGCCACTCCGACCTGGCCGGCGAGGACGGTATTCTTGCCGACTCGGCTGCTTCCGGCGATCCCCACTTGTCCCGCCAGGATGGCGTTCTCTCCGACCTCGACGTTGTGGGCCACCTGGACAAGATTGTCGATCTTGGCTCCGCGCCGGATGACGGTCTGGCCGAGGGCGGCGCGGTCGATGGCCGCATTGGCTCCGACCTCGACGTCATCCTCGATAATCACCGTGCCCTTCTGGGGTATCTTTTTATGAGAACCGTCCTCAAGCTTGATATAGCCGAACCCGTCCGAACCGACGATAACACCGCTGTGAAGAATGACCCGGTTGCCGACCTGGACATCCTCGCGGATGGAAACATGGGAGTGAATGAGGCAGTGCTTTCCGATCCGCGCTCGAGGATAAATCGAAACCAAGGGAAAGAGGACCGTCCCGTCCCCGATCTCGACGTCGGCTCCGATGACGGTCAGGGCGCCGACAGATACATCCTTCCCGACCCGGGCCGAAGGCGAGACGACGGCTGTGGGGTGGATTCCCGGCTCGGGCCGGTAGGGCTGGAAAAAAAGCTCCACCGCCCTGATGAAGGTCAGGTGCGGATTCTCAGAAAAGATGACCGGTATCCCGCGGAAGGGCTCGTCCGGAGGGATGATGGCCGCCGCCGCTTGGCTCTCTTCCAGGAGGCTGCGGAATTTGGGGGCCGCCAGGAAAACGAGGTCTCCGGTCTCGGCGGTCTCCAGGGCGGCCACCCCGGTGATCACCTTCGTCCCGTCTCCTTCGAAACGGCAACCGAGAAGGCGGGCCATCTCCGCGACCGTCCGGTTCGAAGGTGGCGCCGGGATTGATTTAGACATTTCTGGCATGGCGCCTCTCGTTCAAAACGGCCGCTAGTTCGGCCCCCCAGAGCAATATGGCCAGGGAGAAAGAGATCCAGAGAAGAAAGAAAATGATCGAGGTCAGGGTGCCCTGGACGAGCCTGGAAAGGACGATCCCGATGGCCGAGAAATGGGCCACGTAGAAGGCGAATATTCTTTTGAAGGCTTCCCAGAGGACCGCTCCGACGAACGCCGCCAGGGCCGCGCACCGGGTGTGGACCTTGACCTCCGGGATGAACTTGTAGATGGTGAAAAAGGCGAGAAATGTGAGGGCCAGGGGAGCGAGGTACTGGATGAGGAAGTTGTCGACGAGGGCGATGGCCCGGGGATTGAGGTGGGTGGCCACGTAGGTGCTTTCCTGAAGGGTGCGATGGAGGGCCGTCCAGATGGCCGTGATGGCCAGGGAGATGAGCAGGATGATGCCCATCGCGAACATGATGCTGTATTCGATCAGCCGGTTGTAGACGAAGGACCTCTCGTACTTGGCGCGGAAAATCAGGTTGATGGCGTGGATGAGGTTGGAGAACAGGAAGCTGGCGGCGACAAATGTCCCGATCAAGCCGAACCAGCCGAGGTTGCTGATGTTCTGAGAGGCATTCTGAAGCTTCTGGAAAAACGACGGATCGAGCTTGGCAAAGAACTCGTCAGAAAAGAGGTTCAGGCTGCGCAGGGCAAACTCGGACGTCCCCACGATCTTTGTGGTCAGGTAGACGAACAGGGAGACCACGGGTACGGAACAGAGGAAGGCGAAATAGGAGATGACGATCGCGGAGGTTCCGCATTTGTCCCCGTTGAACCTCTTGAAAGTATCCCGGAGAATCGTGAAGACGGTCAGGCTCATCCGTCTGCCTTGAGGGGGGATGCCGCCCCGCTCAGACGTAGTTCCCCCACTGGATCATCAGGATGACGATGGCGATGAGGAGAGCATAGATGACCAGCGTCTCGATCAGGACCAACCCGAAGATCATGAGGAAACGGATGTGGGGAGCGGAACCCGGGTTGCGGGAGATCCCCTCGCAGGCGCTGGAAATAGCCTTGGCCTGGCAGAACGCGCCGGCCGCCGCGGCCAGGGTAATGACCGCTCCGCCGACGATGATGGCAAGCCTGTAGAGGGGCGCCTTGTCGATGACCCCGCCGGCTTCCTGGGCGAGGAGGGGGGATCCAGCGAGGAGGACAAAGAACAGCAGGAGGCCGAATGCATGGATTCTCTTCATGGTCTTATCTCCTTTTCATATTTAGGTTTCTTCCTCATGAGCGACCGCGCCCGCGATGTAGATGCAGGCGAGGAGCACGAAAACGAACGACTGGATGACGGCCGTGAAGATGGCCACGGCCATGAAGGGGAGAGGAAGAACGAAAGGCACGATGGAGGCGATGATGACGATCAGCAGCTCCTCGGCGAAGATGTTGCCGAAGAGCCGGAGCGACAGCGATACGGGCCGGGAAAAATGGCTGATGATCTCGATCGGCAGGAGGAGGGGAGCCAGCGCCGGGATAGGGCCGGTGAAATGTTTCAAATATTTCAGGGGGCCCTGGGCCTTCATCCCCTGCCAGTGGTAGTAAACGAACACGGCCAGGGCGCATCCTGCAGTGACGTTGAGCTTGCTCGTCGGGGACATAAACCCGGGAACGAGACCGATCATGTTGGAGAGGAAAATGAACAGACCGATCGTCCCGATCATGGGCAGATATTTCTTGCCGTCCTCCCCGATGATGTCCGTCAGGATGCCTTCGAAAGTCTGGTAGATCATCTCGAGGAGACTCTGGCGCTTGGAGGGAACGAGGGAAAGCTTGCGGGAGGACAGGCCGAGAAGGACAACGAGGAGGAGAGCCACGAGGATACACATAACGAGATAGTCGGGGACGGGCGCGTGGGGGTTCTTGGGCTCGATGCCGAGCAGACGAAGCAAGGCCAGGATGGGCTTGCCGAGGAGCTTGTTGAAGAAGTCGGCGACGTAAACGCTGTGTTCTAGACCTTCCATTTTTTCATCTGCGAGACGGCCACCGCGGCCTCGATCAAGAAGGCCAAAATGAGGCTTGAAAACCCGGCCACGAAGGCCAGAATCATCCTCGGAAAGAGGAGAATTATAATCGAAAAAACAGCCAATAGCAAGAACAAGCGGAGTACATAAAACACCAGGCCGGAGCGGACCGCTTTCCGCCTGTCCGGTCCGAGAAAACGGTTCAAAGCCGTCTTCAACCAGACGAAGCTGGCGGCTGAAAAGAGGCCTCCGGCGAGGATGAAGAGGCCGGTCATCGGGCTGAAAACAAGGAGGCCGAGGAGGGCGAGCAGGGCGGCGATAATGGGAACTTCCAGAGGGATGCGGCGGAGAATCTTCTCTTCATAGGTCATCGTCTTTCTCCAGTCCGAACTTCTTGAGACCCCGGAAGAGGCTGAGGAATCCGGAGACGACCCCGAGGAGGGTAAGGATGATCAGAAGCCAGGGCGCCGTGCCCAGGAGATTGTCCAGGAAATACCCCAGGAAGAGGCCCACGGCGATGGAGGATGGCAGCATCAGGCCGAGCGAGCTCAGCGCAGCGAGCCTGCGGAAGTTCGAGCGGCGGGGAGAGCTCATGGTCTATATGGAGATCGCTGACCCAGGATTTTAAAGAGACTTGTAAAGGCCAAGTCAATCTGCGATATTGGTTTCCCGGGGCAGGGGATCTGGCCGGCGGGAAGGAATGAGGAGGTTATGTTTCCGGTGGCTTCTATGCGCAATAAATTTTTATCTTTCTTGATTCTCATCATCTCCGACTTAACGGGTGTTTTTTTGTGCTTTGTTCTGGCCTACTCCATAAGAGATCATATTCTGCCTGTTCTATTCCCCGAATTCAAGAGCGTGTGGCTACATCCCTTTTCGAATTTCTTGGACTACTATTATTTGGCCTTTTTATGGATTGCCATCTTTGCCTATGAAAGGCTCTACACCAAGCGCTTTTCCTTCTGGGACGAGATTTGGATTCTCTGGAAGAGCACCACGATCTCCTTCGTGATAATCATGGTGATCATCTTTATGAGCCGAAAACAGATCTATTATTCCCGAACCATTGTTGTCTTGTCCTGGTTATTGAGCCTTTGCCTGATCCCCGGGCTAAGGATCGCAGTCAAAATCCTGCTCACTCGGCTCGGCGTGTGGAAAAAACGGCTGATCATCTTGGGGACTAACGAGACAGCTTGCCTGGTGTTAAAAAACCTGAAGAAAAATCCCAGCATGGGATATAAAATCGTTGGCTTCCTGAGCGAAGCTCCGGAACAAATGGGCGATAAACTTCACGGTGAAAACGTGATCGGATCTATCGCCGACCTAGAAGATATTATGAACCGCTACAACTCAAAAGATGTGGTCATTGCGATGCCCGATCTGTCGCGCGATAAACTTGCCGGTCTTCTTCAGTCTTGCGAGAAGTCCAGCGAGTCAATCTGGATCATACCTCAAACCGGAGATCTCATTACGACGGGAATAGATATAGAGAAGATTGGCCAGGTGATGGCGCTGAGTATCAAAAAGAATCTTGAAAAACCCTGGAATATCTTCATAAAGAATGTTTTTGACAAACTGATCACCTTAATTTTGATAATTTTTTGTGCGCCGGTTTTAATCGTGATCCCCATCGCCATAAAATTGGATTCGGCAGGGCCCATGCTGTTTAAGCAGCTACGGGTCGGTGAGAAAAAAAGATTGTTCACTCTCTTCAAATTCCGCTCCATGTATGTGGACGGAAATAGCAGGCTGAAAAAATACTTGAGTGACAATCCCATTGCCCGGGAGGAATGGAAGAAATACAATAAATTGAAAAGTCATGATCCGCGAGTGACCAGGGTCGGCAGAATCATTCGTAAGTACAGCCTTGATGAAATCCCCCAGCTGCTTAATATAGTTTTGGGAAAGATGAGCCTGGTTGGACCAAGGCCTTATTTGACCGAGGAGTTGGAGGGGAAGGACGCCTTCAGGGACCGAATGGCCAGGGTTAAGCCTGGAATCACTGGCCTTTGGCAGGTGAGCGGGAGGTCCGATGTATTTTTCGAAGAAAGGATAGGTTTGGACGATTATTACATTCGCAATTGGACCTTATGGCTTGATATCGTGATCTTATTGAGGAGCTTAAAAGTCCTCTTTTCAGGTGAAGGGGCCTATTAGTTGGCAGCTTGATCAGAAACCTTGTGAAAAGGTGCAAAACCATTCTTGATCTGAGTCTGATTAAAGAAGTATCGATGGAAAGTAGGTTTGTCGAAAAGACCGGGCGGGAAGATCTTTTGTGAAAAACTCCGTGAGGCTCCCATGCTTGAAAATCTCACTTTAGAGGTGATACATTGAGTGGGGGCAGGTCAGGGTCATGATGATCTCTGGACAGCTCATCTGATCATGGGTCTTAAAATTGCCATCATTGGTTCGCGCGGCTATCCCTATGTCTATAGCGGCTACGAAACATTTGTCAAAGAACTCGCCGAGCGCCTCGCTCAAAAAGGTTTTGATGTCACAGTCTATAATCACCGCGGCTTGTTCAAGGATCGTCCCAAAACGGTCAATGGCATTCACGTTGTTTATATCCCGACGATCGAGAGCAAAATTTCCAGCCAGTTTATCCATTCTTTCCTGAGCATCTGTCATGCTTGCTGGACAAAGTACGACCTGCTCTTGGTCGTAAATGCCGCCAATGGGCCTTTCGGACTGGTGGCCAAGATCTTTCGGCAAAAGACGGCGATCAATGTGGATGGACTCGAGTGGCTGAGGCCAAAGTGGCGGGGGCTGGGCTCACGATATTTTTATTGGGCTGCAAAGCTGGCGACGCGCTGGTACGATGTTGTCATTGCTGATTCTCTGGAAATGCAGAAAATCTATAAGGCGGAATTCGGATGCGATTCAACCTTTATCGCCTATGGGGCCAACCTCAAATATCCGACAACTCCCCGGTGTCTGGCAAAATGGAACCTTGAAAAGGACCAATATTACTTGATAGTCGGCCGCCTGATTCCCGATAACAATGTCGGTTTAATGGTCCAGGAGTATACCAAGGCGCGTTCTGAGCGTAAACTGGTCGTGGTCGGTGACATGCCGTATCGGGATTCTTATGCCCAGAATATCAAGGCCATCCAGGATCCGCGATTAGTCTTCACAGGATATATAAGAGACAAAGAGGAACTTACACAACTCTATCATTACTGTTTTGTCTATCTTCACGGTCATGAATATGGCGGAACGAACCCGACGTTGTTAGAAGCTCTAGCCAATGGGTGTGCCATCCTAGCCCTGGATACAGTCTTTAGCCGAGAAATGTTAAAGGATGGGCTGTACGGGATATTCTTTTCGAAGGAGGCCGGCGGACTGAAACAAGCGATAGAGGCGATTGAAAAAAGCCCGGAATTGCGTGATCGCTTGCGCCAGCAATCGCGAAACAGAATTGCTGAAAATTACACTTGGGAAAAAATTACGGAACAATATATCCAATTCATTGGAAACGTGGTCAAGGCCAGATAAATGCATCGCGATCGTCAGCTCTACTATCACCTAAAAGTCATATCCGACCTATTCTGGCTGGCGATTTGTTTTCTTGCCGCTGCCTTTATTGCTAAGTACCGTATTCACTCCTACCTCGAGCAAACCCACCAGATAAGGGTGACGTTTTTTGGACTCGAAACAGGCGAACTCATTCTCTTAATCGTGCTTTGCCCCGTCTGGTATCTTTCTTCCAAAGCGACAGGGTTGTACGACGATTTTCGGACGAGAACCTTTACTTTTGAAATTACGGCTGTTTTTAAAAACGCCTTGATTCAAGCTCTCACTTCCATGATCGTGCTCTTTTTTCTAAAGGTCGTTCTCATTTCCCGAGTTTTCATTCTCATTTACTTTATTTTCCAATTGGGTTTTTTGGGCTTATGGAAGCTCTTGATCCGTATTCTCTTATCATGGGCCAGAAAAAAGGGCCGGAATCTCCGTTCTGTCCTGATCATCGGGGCGGGCCGAGTGGGCCAAGATTTCTACGATGCGATCATTTCTTACCCTCACTTGGGGCACCACGTTGTTGGGTTTCTCGATGATAAGAACAAAGCCGCCTTGGGGAATCTCTACTTGGGGACAATTGATGACCTTGACAGCATCCTCCGCAAAACGGCTACAGATGAGGTGGTGATCGCCCTGCCCAATAATGCGGTGGAGAGGATCGATGACGTTATTTCTGTCTGCGAAAATCACCCGACCCATGTGAGAATCGTCCCGGACTATTTCCGGTTTTTCAGCCGTCGCTTCAGCGTTTCTATTTTTGCCAACTTTCCGATGGTCTCGATAAGGACAACTCAGCTGGATGAACTCCATTGGCGCATCCTCAAGAGGTCTTTTGATATTCTGATCACGATCGTTCTTTTCGTTTCGATATTCTCCTGGCTCTGGCCGCTGATAGCCGTCGGGGTAAAATTGTCTTCTCGCGGACCGGTTTTTTTCAAACAGGAACGATGGGGGGAAAAAGACCGGAAGATCGTCTGTTATAAATTCCGATCCATGCGGAAAGACAGCCGCGATGTCGACGAGAACGGCCGATATGTCCAGGCGGCGAAGGGCGATCCAAGAGTCACCAAGTTCGGCCGGTTCTTGCGGCGAACGAGCCTTGACGAGCTGCCCCAATTTCTGAATGTCCTCAAAGGCGAGATGTCGATTGTCGGTCCTCGTCCTCACCCCACGCTCTTAAGTCTTGAGTCAAAAGATCGTGTTCGGCATTACATGCTCCGCCATCTCGTCAAGCCAGGGATAACTGGCTGGGCGCAGATAAAAGGTTATCGTGGCGAGACCAGGGACAGCACTTTAATGCAGAAACGGATCGATCACGATCTCTGGTACATCGAGAACTGGACGTTTTGGCTGGACGTCCAGATCATCCTGATCACCCTCGTGCAGGCGCTAAAATACAACCCTAATGCATACTAGCAGGCCAAAGCTTTGCAGACCATATTACTGGGCGTCAGATGAAGTCCGTCTCAGCGGTTGACTGTAAAAATGGTTAGAGAAAAGCCGAAGATCCGCCTGCCCCTTCTCCTCCTGACTTTCCTTTACATGGCTGGACTCGGCCTGTTTTATTACAGGTATGTTCCCTTGGTCCCTTCTTATCAAATTCCCCTGGTCCTCGTTCTCTCTCTCGTTCTCCTCTCGACCATCTGGAAAGTCGAATGGGGGTTGTTGGCTTTCGTGTTCTTTTTCCCGCTCATTAACAATCTCCCCTATTTCTCTGGAATAGATTTGTCCATTCCCCACGCCCAGACATCTCTCGTTCTGTTTTTGTTTTTTTTTCTCGGCTGGCTCATTCATAACTCCTTTCGAGCCTCGGTCCTCCAGTTCGGCCACCCCCTGTTCAGGCCCCTGATTTTCCTGTCGTCAGTCATTTTAGTTTCCGGGGTCGTGACCTTTCTCCGCTATGCCAACTTCTTCCCGTTTTTATCCAGCAAGGTCAACGAACTGATCGTCAACGATAATCTTGTCAGGGCGGGGGGGGCGTTGATGAGCACGGTCTTCGGCTCCCTCAATTATCTGGCCGGTTTTCTTTTCTTCTTCATACTGGTTCAGGTCCCTAAATCCAGAGAGAAATCCAGGAGAATCCTGTTCGTGTTATCCATCTCCATTTTTATCTCCTTAGTGTTCTCGCTCTTTCAAAAATTCCTTTCGATAAATCTGGGGAATACAGGCTATTGGACCGGGCTCAATCAGATCAACGGAACGTTCACCAATCCGAATTCTTTTGGCGCCTGTCTTTCAGCGATCCTCCCTCTCTTTGCAGTCAGGCTTTACTCTGCCCGATCCTCCGTATGGCTTTTCTACGGGGCAGCGATCATCTTGACGCTGATCGCTTTTCCCTCGACAGGATCGAGAAGCGCATTTTTGGCCATTTCGTTCTCCATCATGATCCTCGTTTTGTTGATAGTCCTGAACCCCAAAATACCTGTAAAAATAAGACTTATCTATACTGGAACGGCCATTCTCTTGGTCATCGCAATTTCCCTTTCTGTCGCGGCCTTCTCAAAAGGATCCTCCCTGGTCAACAGGCTCGGTTGGAGCCTGAGAGTATTTTCTGATCGAACCAGTTTCCGCAAGGTTGGGAGTCAGAAAAACGTGCTCTGGAAAGTGGCCTTCGAGATGATCAAGGATTTCCCTCTCAGCGGCGTCGGGCCTGGGGCCTTTATCATCGAGCTGCCCAATTATGGAAGCCAATTGGACCTGAAGTTATTCAGAGAATATACAGACTCCGCAGAAAATTACCTTTTTCAAACCGGATCGGAACTCGGCCTCGTCGGGCTGGCCTTGTTTCTCTGGCTGTTTTACCTTATTCTGCGGCGCTTAAGGCGGACGCAAAAATCCAGGGCATTCAATAGGGAGGACAGGCTCTTGCTGTTGGGAGCAGCCCTGGGTCTGTTTTCCCTCTTTATTAATTATCTCTTCCATAGCTACATCGGAAGCTTTGAAGTCAGCGTCTTTTTCTGGATCTTGGTGGCCATCATACCGGCCTGGTCTGAAGATCAAGCCGTTCCTGCGCCAAGCCTGCCCCGATCCTTTAAAAGAACGGCCCTGCTGCTGGCCATTGTCTTCGGTTCTATTCATCTCGCCAACTCCCTTGGACCGCTATCCATTGGAGAGAGGACCAAGGCCTTCGGCTGGAGCCAAGATTTCGGCTTCTACCAGCCTGAAACGGACCCCGGAGGGTTTTCTTTTAGATGGGCAAGAAAACATGCGGGGATGACCATTAGAAAAAGGGGTGATGTTTTGGTCATTCCCCTCCTGGTTTCCCATCCAGATAAGGAAGAAAATCCCGTTATTGTAAAAGTCTTTCTGGCTGATCCCAACTTCAGAAAGAAAAAACTTATCCAGGAGCTTTTTCTACAAGATACAACCTGGACCAACTTTGCATATTCGCTTTCTGATTTAGAAGGGGAAGATATTTATCTCCTCTTTGAGACGAGTCGAGATTGGCAGCCTTTAAAAGTCCTTGGCGTGCCTGATCCCAGAAACCTAGCCGTAGCTCTGGGAGAGGAATGGTTCGGGTATCCGGACCGCCTGCGGCCTGAAGAGATCGAGAAGATAGAGCGCTTCCCATCTTCACTCTGGGAAGGAAAATATGGGGCAGTTCTCACTTCCAATGGATCGAGCCAAATGAAATTCAAAGTAGACGGAGAGAGCCCTGTTCTTCGTCTGTGGGTGAGTGGGACAAAGGTGCTTGATACCGGGCCTCTTATCCTCGTTCGACTGAATGACAGAATAATTGGAAAGACGGTACTCTCGGAAGACGGTTGGATTCCGCTCGTTTTCTCCCCTATGATCAGCCGGGGAGACCACATTCTGAGTGTTGAATTCACGAATGACCTTTACGATCAGAAGCTCAACCAAGACAGAAATTTGTTTCTCGGAGATTTCGAGGTGATTTATCTAATGACTGGCCCTAAGACTTAGGGGGTTCCATTTGTCTCCGAAAATGTTATGCTTATAATCCCTAATGACCGGTGGTTCGGCGGGGTGAGGCCGAATAAGAGGGTTCAGAGATTAGCCGAGCGCTAGGCGCGGATCGCGAGGACTGCCCTTTGGATTTGAAGCGACAGTTTCGTTTTTCGGTCACGGAGAGCCAGCTCGCCGGGATCCAGCGACGTTTTCTGCGCTATTTCCGCCCGGGCACAGCCGTCCTGGACGCTGGTTGCGGCCGGGGCGAATTTTTGGAGCTCCTGACCAAGGCCGGTATCCGGGCTACTGGCTGCGACGACTCGGAAGAGGCGATCTCCCGGTGCCGCGAGAAGGGACTGACGGACGTCTTTCAGGCCGATGTTCTCGAATATCTCCGGCGGACGGCCAAGGCCTTCGACGGGATCTTCTGCAGTCATGTGATCGAGCACATGGAAGTCGCCCGGGCCCGGGAATTCCTGCGCCTCGTCTGCGCCGCCCTGCGGCCGGGGGGCGTTCTCGTGATCGTGACCCCGAATTTTGGCAGCCTGGATGTAGCGACGGAGATCTTCTGGCTCGACCCGACCCACGTCCGGCCTTATCCCGCCCCCCTCCTGGCGGCGATGTGCGAGGACGCCGGATTCACCGTCCGCGACCAGCGCCGGTTCCAAGGGACGTATCCAGGCCGGAGGAAACTTCCTCGCTACTTTCTTCTCCGGCTCCTTCTCGGGGAACACTACGGGAAAGCAAATCTTTTTCTCGTCTGCGAAAAGAGCGCCGAGGGAACGGGAAGCTGAGGCCCGGCGCACGTAACGGATTATGAGCGATCAAGACGCACCGATTCCACGGTTATCGCGCCCCGGCAGCGGCCCCAGAGGCGAAGGACCGGAATTGCGGGTCAACTTGATCATGGGCGCGCTCGGAACGGGCGCCAGGGGCATCGATCGGGTCTCGAATAACCTCCAATCGGCCCTGGCCGGCGAGACTCTGCGCCTTCGCCTGATCGGTCTTCGGGGACCGTCCGCGGGGCCCTTTTCGGTGCCCTTCCTATACACGGCCCTGCCCGCCGCTGCGGCCTGGGTCTCCCTCGGCCGTCCGCGGGCCGTCAACCACATCCTCAGCCAATCCAATGCACATCTTTTGAATTTCGTTTCTCTGCCCCGCTCCGTCGTCACGTGTCACGATCTGATCGAATGGACGCAGCTCGAGAAGGGACTCCGGCGCTTGCGCCCGCACCGGAAGGCCCACATCCGGCTCTGGGTCCGCGGCCTCCTTAGGGCGGACCGGATCGTCACCGATTCAGAATTCGTGAGGCGGCAGCTGATCGACGAGCTGGGCTTTCCTGCCGCGAGGGTCCGCACGGTCTGTCCGGGCGTGGACCTGGCCCGTTTCCGCCCCCTCGAGCCCGACGATGCCGTCTTGGGCCGCTACGGCCTCCGTCGCGATCAGCCCTTCGTCCTCTATGTAGGCTCCGAGCCGCCTCGCAAAAACGTCCCCTCCGCCATCCGCGCAGTCGCGCTCGCGCGGCGGCTCCGCCCGCGTCTCCTCTTCGTGAAGGTCGGCCCGCACCAGACGATCGCCGGGAGAAAAGAGCTCCTGGAAGCGATCCGCTCGTGCGGCCTTGGGGACGCCGTCCGCCTGATCGACGAGGTCGCGGATCCGGATCTGCCCCACCTCTACGCCGCCGCCTCTGTTTTCGTCTTCCCGTCCCTGATGGAAGGGTTTGGGTATCCTCCGGTTGAGGCGATGGCCTGCGGCGCTCCGGTCGTAGCGTCCGGCGCGGCGTGTCTCCCCGAAGTCCTTGGAGACGCCGCGCTCCTCGTCGACGCGACGCGGCCCGAGGCGATCGCCGCCGCGATCGACCGCGTCTTGGGGGACCGGGAAGTCGCGGCCTCGCTGAGGGCCCGAGGGCTCACCAGAGCTCGTCGCTACGACGTTCGTGACGCGGCGCGGCTCATGATCGAGGTTTATCGGGATCTCCGGGAAGATCGTCCGTTTGGGACTCGGAGGCGGCCTTGAGAATCGGGTTGGATGGCAGCTTGGCCGCGGAGCGGACGGGCAGCGGGAATTATACGTTCCATCTGGTCTCCGAACTGCTCAACATCGACCGGGAGAACGAGTACGTGGTGTACTTTCGGCGCCATGGCCTGGAGCGCAATCCCCTGTTTCTGCTGGACCGTAAAAACCTGGCCAAGATTGTAACCGATCAGCCTTCGGGAAACCTCCGCGTCCAGACGAATCTTGCCTGGCGCCTTTATCTCGATCGCGTGGATCTTTATCACGGCCCGGGATTTTTCCTGCCGCTCCTGTGGCCGGGCCGATGCGTGGTGACCATGCACGACCTCAATTTTGTCTTGTTTCCCGGCCACTGGAGCCGGAGCGGACATAGAATCCATGCCATGTTCCTGAGAGCGCAGGCGCGAGCCGCCGCTCAAAGAGCGGACCGCATCCTAACCGGCTCGCGTTGGTCCGCCAGGGTCCTCACCGCCCTCTGGCGGATCCCTGAGCGCAGGATCTTGGTGACGCCGTATGGATTTGTGTCCCGGGCGAGGGGCCTGCCCTCGAGCCCTCCGGACGAGAGGGTCCGGCTCTCCGGAAGGTATATCCTTTCGGTGAGCCGCCTCACCCCGAACAAGAACTACGAGGGCCTTATGCGAGGCTTCGCTCGGCTGCTCGATCGTCCGGCGGGACGAGAGGACCTCAAGCTCGTAATCGCGGGAAACGACGCCGACCGGCATGCCCGCAACGTGCTACGCCCCCTCGTCGCCCGGCTGGGGCTCGAGGGCCGGGTCGTGCTCACCGGCTTCGTCCCGGAGCCCGTCCTGCAATTTCTGTATGAACGCGCCACCGCCTTCGCCCTGCCCTCGCGGGCCGAGGGCTTCGGCATGACCCTGCTCGAGGCGATGTCCGCGGGGGTGCCGGTCGTCGCCTCGAACGTCTCGGCGCTGCCCGAAATTGCCGCCGACGCGGCGCTCCTCGTCGACCCGGGCGACGAGGAGGCGATCGCCGAGGCCTTGGAACGCGTCCTGTCCGATCGTCCCCTGCGGGAACGCCTGATCGAAAACGGTTTCCGGCGCTGCGCGGCTTTTTCCTGGCGAACAATGGCCGAGCAGACGCTTGCCCTCTATGGCGAGGTCCAAGCCCGCGGGAACGTGGCCTGAGGAGCCGAAACGGGAACGGAGGAACACATGATGCTTACCGCGGTTCTGATCGGAGCTCTCGTTCTTGTCTGCGCCGCCCTCTGCCTCTGGGAGAGAACCGCCGGCGTGTTCCCGGTCGCCGCCGCTCTGATCAGCACGGCTCTCAGCCGCTACAGCATCGAGATCGGCGTCACGGTCCGGCCGGAACACATCGTCGCGGCTGGTCTCCTGCTGGGACTCGCGGCACGGGGCCTCTTCAAGCCGCGTCTTCTCGTCCCCAGCCCGGCCGAGGTCCTACTGGCCGCTTGGATCGCCCTCAGCCTGCTCTCGTCCCTGCTCTTCGCCCCCGACCGGCTCGACAGCGTCCGTAATATCGGCATGTTCGTCCTGGCCGCCTCGCTCTATGTGACTGTCCGGCGATCCCTCACTTCCCCCCGAGCCGTCTCGTGGGCGGTCGGCGCGTTTCTCGCCGTTTCCGCGCTTGTCGGTGCGGCGGCGATCGTAGCCCGGGCCGCCTACGAAACCGGTGCCCCGTGGGGCGTCCAAATGGATTATCAGTCGAAGATGCCCATGGTTTTTTCCACCCAGTACGAGGCGAACATCCTCGGCAGCTATCTCGCCTCGGCGGCGATCATTTCGCTATTCTTCGTCGCCCGGATGCCGAAACCTCGGCGTGCTGGGCTGGTCTGGTGCGCCCTCTTCCTCCAGGTCGCGGGGCTCGCCCTATCAGTTTCACGCGGTCCCTGGCTGGGTTTGTTCGCTGCCATGAGCCTTTTGGTCCTTGTCTGGAAGCGCGGCTACGCGCCCCTGGATCGGAAGCGCTTTTTTATCGGATCGACGTTAATCGTCTTGCTGGCCGTCTCCTCCCTCTGGATTCCCGAGCGATTCCTCCGCGCGGATCGCGCTCCTGGCGATCGGCCGCGGGCCGCCGCGAGAAGCACCGCCGCGAGAAGCACCGCCGCGAGAAGCACCGCCGCGAAAAGCACCGCCGCGAAAAGCACCGGCGCCGACAAGATCGGCGGATTGATGAACATCCGAGTGCGTTTGAGGATCCTAGACGAGGCCCTAGGCGACTGGCGCTCGCGCCCCCTCCTGGGCAAGGGGAGCGGATCCTTCGGTCAGAAGGCTGTCCTTAAGGGCGGCGCCAAAGCCTGGATTCCCAATCTCGAAATCCGTGTCCTTCATGATACCGGGATCATTGGATTCCTCCTCTTTGGCGCGTTCTTCGCGGCCTTTTTCTTCCCACTGTTGCGCGCCCTGGAGCGGATCAAGCGGGGCTTCGGCTCCGCCGCCCTCGTTCCGGCGCTCCTCGCCGTGGTGAGTCTGCTCGTCGCTTACCAGTTTTCGGACGCCATGATCCTCGGCCACGTCTGGGTCCTGATGGCCATCCTGGGCGCTTCGCCCGGGAATGGGGCGGCCCGGGCGGAGGGCGGGAGAAGCGAGGTCCTCCGCTTCGCCCGCGACGGCCAAGACGGCGGAGGACCGCGTCTTTGATGGATCCTTCCCTGGTCCACCGCGGCGGACCGGCCGGTATCGGGCGTAAGGCTATCGAAGGCACGGGCTGGCTATTCCTCGTCCACTCGGCCGAGCGGATCGCGACGTTCGTCGTCACAGTCGTCCTGGCGCGTCTTCTGACTCCCGAGGAATTCGGCCTCGTCGCGATCGCCTGGATCGTCGTCAACACATCGGTCCTCTTCGCCGACCTGGGCATCGGCCAGGCCATTATCCGGAGCCGGGAAGACAAGGAACGCCTCGCCACGTCGGCGTTCCTGCTCTCGGCCGGGGGCGGGGTCGCGCTCTACGCGGCCGCGTTCGGCCTTGCCCCCTTGGTCGCCCGGATCTTCGGCCGCCCCGAGGTCGTCGGTCTCGTCCGTGTTCTCGGGCTCCTCTTGATCATCGTCGGAGTGCAGAGGCTGCCGACCGCCTTCCTCGACCGGAAACTCCAGTTTCGAACGCGGGTATTGCCCGAGCTCCTCTCCGCGGGCGTTTTCATCGTCGCGGCGATCGCCCTGGCCCTTCTGGGCGCTGGATACTGGAGCCTGGTCGTGGGCCGGCTTTGCGGCTCAGCCCTGGCCACCGTCCTTTACTGGCTCCTGGAGCCCGTTCCCCTGAATTTCCGATCCGGATTCCTGGCCCTCCGGGAGCTGAGCGGATACGGCAAGCACATTTTCGGCTTCTCCGTCGCCCGTTTCGTGTTTTCCAACGCGGACGGGGTGGTTATCGGCAAGGTCCTGGGCGCCGCGACCCTGGGGCTCTACAACAACGCCATGGCCCTGGCCCAGCTTCTCTCGACTCAGATCCACCAGCTGGTCGGCCGGGTGATGTTTCCGGCTTATGTCCGCCTCGATCAGGAACCGTCGCAGAAAGCGGCCTTTCTGCAAAACGTGAAAACGATCGGCGTCCTGGCCATCCCGTTCTCGATGAGCTTGATCGTGTTCGCCCCCGGCCTGATCCGGATCGTCTATGGCCCGCGTTGGCTCCCCGCCGCGCCGGCGCTTCGGGTCCTCGGCTTGTACGGGCTGCTGCGGTCTCTCCTCTCCATCATCACTCCGTTGTTGATGGCCCGGAACCGCCAGCGGGCCATGATGATCGCCGGATTGCTTCAGGCCCTCATGGTCGTCGTCCTGGCCGCGGCCGTCGTCCGGCGCGGGCAGACGATCGGCATCGCTTGGCTCTTCACCGCCGTCGAGGGCTGTGGATTGATCGGCCTCGCCGCGATCGCCGCCGCCGACCTGAAGGTTCGGTGGTCCGGGCTCCTTCGGTCGCTGGCCCCCGCGGCGGTTTCCGGCTTCGCGGCCTTCGCGGGGGTCGGCTGGATCGCCGGGCGCCTCGTACGCGCTACGCCGGCGCCAACGGCCTTCGTCGTCGCTTGTCTTCTGGCGTCCCTGTGTCTGTATGCGGTCCTTCTGATCGGCCTCGACCGCGATGTGAGGTCGATCCTGCGGTTTCTGGGGGCCCGTTCCGGCCTCGGAGCGCGGATAGGACGCGGACTGGGGGGCGGGCGTTGATTGATCGGCTCGGCGGGCGGGCCCTGGATCGCGGGGCGGATTCCTCGCCCGAGGCGACGTCCGATCGGGAGAAATGGTCGCAAGCCTGGGAGGGGATCGATACGACCTTGTTTTCGGACGATGTGTGGTCGCTGATGGATCGCCGCAAGTTCGCTGGCCTGCGAGAATGGCTGCCCGACCGGGGCATAAGCTTGGAAGTCGGCTGCGGCTCCGCCAGGCTATCCGTTTTTCTGGCCGAACGGGGGCTTTTCCCGGTCGGCCTGGATTATTCCATGAGCGCGTTGCGCTTGGCGGGGCGCAATTTCCAGACCGATCGGATCGACCGGCGCGCTCTCGTCCAAGGAGATGCCCTTCTGCTTCCCTTCCGGGACGGAGCGTTCGACGTTGTCCTGTCCACCGGCCTGCTGGAGCACTTCGAGGACGCTACACCGGCGGCCCAAGAAATGGTCCGGGTTCTCCGACCGGGCGGGCTCTTCTACGCGGACATCATTCCGGACAAGTATTCGCTCCTCCGCCTCTTCGATAAACTGCTGGGGAAACGGGAAATATTTTTCGAACAGCGCTTGACCGTCGCGGAGGTTCGGCGGATGCTCGAGCGCGCGGGATTAGCCGGCATCGGGATTCGGACCGGCGGCATCTATCCGCCGCTGTGGCTCCCTTGGTTCTGGCGGCTGAAGGCATATCAGCGCTTCCACTTGCGGCTGTCCCGGATGCTTCAGCCCCTCCTGTCCCGATGGGAAGGTACCGCCCTGGGAGACAAACTGGGCTTCTTTTATTTCTGTACGGCAACTAAACCGGAGCTCGGGAGCCGGACGCGATGAGGATCGGACTCGACGCCAAATGGTTCTTCGAGGGGAATCCCAGCGGCCGCGTGGTTGTCCGCCGGATCGTAGAGCGCTGGCTCACCGGCGATCCCGGGCACGAATTCGTGCTTTTTCTCCGCCGCAAGGACCGCCGCCGCCCCTTTCCCTTCGCCTCCCCAAACCTGACTCTGGCCTACGTTCCCGGCCGGCCCAACCTCCTGGCCAATCTCGTTATGGTCCCGAAGAAAGCTCGCCACCTCGGCCTTGACGCCGGGATTTTCTTCAATTTCGCGCCGCTCCACGCTCCCTACAGGCGCGTCATCTTCATCAACGACGCGATATTCCTCTCCCACCCCGAATACTTTTCCCGCCCCGAGCGGCTCTATTTCGCCTCCGTCCGGTATCTCGCCCGCCGTGCCGATCGCATCGCCACCCTGTCTGAATCCGAGAAGTCCCGCCTCGCCGCCCACGGAGTCGCGCCGCCGGAGAAAATCTCCGTCGTCCCGTTGGGAGTCGAGGAAAGCTTCCGGCCCCGCGCCGCGCACCCCGCCCAGGCCCTGGCTTCTGTCGCCTCCCGCTACGGCCTCCCCGAACGCTTTCTCCTTTACGTCGGCCGCCTAAACCGGCGCAAGAATATCGGGAATCTCCTCGACGCCCTCTCACTCCTCGACGATCCCGTCCCCCTTGTCTTGGCCGGGGCCCCCGACGGCAGGGGCTTCGACCCGGCCCCGCTCGTCCGCCGCTACAAGCTCGGCGATCGCGTCATCCGGCTCGGACGGGTCCAGGACGAAGACCTCCCGGCCCTTTACGCCCTAGCTCACGTCTTCTGCTTCGTCTCCTTTGAAGAAGGATTTGGCCTTCCAGCCCTGGAGGCCATGGCCAGCGGAGTCCCTGTTCTCGTCTCCGAGCGACCCGTCTTCCGCGAGGTCTGCGGGGACGCCGCCCTCTTTGTCGATCCCGCCAACCCCGCCGCCATCGCCTCCGCCCTCTCCGGCCTGCTCCGCGACCCCGTCGCCCTTGCCTCCTTCCGCGAAATGGGCCCGCGCCGCGCCGCCCTATTTACCTGGGAGCGGTCCGCCTCCCGCCTCCTGGACGTCTGCCGCGAGGCCCTCGGATAAGGTTCGCCATCGTGAGATCGACCCGTTTATGACCCGCTTGGGCAATCCCCGCTTAATTTGACATCTCCCGAGCCGCGTTTTATTATCTCTTAGGATAACTGTAGGGGCAAATTGTCATAAAGACTCTCGCTCGGCCGGCACAGCCAAATAGGAAAGGCGTATCCTTCTGACATGGGGGAATTGACCCGCTTTTTGGAGAGGTACTTAAGAATCTGGCCGCCCCATCTGGCGGTTGTGCGGGCCTTCGAGTCGGCTGAGATGATGAAGGATTTCTTCCTGCCATCACCTTCGCTGGACCTCGGGTGTGGAGATGGGAATTTCGCGGCGACGGTTTTTGGCAAGGTCGATGTGGGTATTGACATCAGCGCCAAAGAGATCAGGAAGGCCTCGAGGACGGGCGTCTTTTCTTCCCTCCACTGCGCCGCTGGCCAATCCATTCCCTATGCTGACGGTTATTTCAAGTCGGTGATCAGCAATTGTGTCCTGGAGCATATCGCCCCGCCGGAGGCGATTATCCGGGAGGTCGCCCGCGTCCTCGACAGGGATGGCCTGTTCATCTTCACCACCTGGACTCCCCGGTTCAATACTTCTCTACTTTTTAGGGCCGAGTGGTATGTCCGGTGGAAGTCGAATATCCTCAAGCACCGGTCGATTAAGAGCCTCGGCGAGTGGGAAGAAATGCTCCAGAAATATGGCCTGTACCTTGAAGGCGCGCGGCGTTATATCTCGCCGGCTTCGGTGAGGGTCTTGGACGCCCTTGAGTTGATGAGCCTTATCGGGCTGGGGAAGCTTAATCTTTTCCACGTCTTCAGCTTGGCAGCGCCCATTCTCCCGGGCTTCATCACCAGGAAAATGGCCCGAACTCTGGACGCCCATTTCAGCCAAAGAGAGGTTTTCGGGGACGGTTGCGCCCTGATCATCAGGGCCGTAAAGAGAAGGGGCTTCGCGGCCGAGGGGAAAGAGAGTGGCCCAGAATGAGTATTTTCTCTATGACATCGCGCCGGCTGATTTCGGGCGCTTTTGAGCGTCTCGGCGGCTTTTTGACCCGCCATGAGCAATCCCCGACTTAATTTGACATCTCATGAGCCGCGTTTTATCCTCTCTGAGGATGACCGGAGGGGCAAATTGTCACAAAGACGCTCGCTCGGCCGGCGCAGCCAATAAGGAAAGGCTTGTCTTCTTGAAATCAGAGCTAGGATTAGATAGGAAACGAAAGAAGTGGGCTGCGGGTTCCCTCCTCGGAGGGGCGGCCGCCGGCGCCTTGATTGCCTTCCTTCCCCATCTGCCGTTCAGGATCTCCATTGAAGTCCTGAACGCGCGGGACCATATCATTGAAATCATATTTTTCGGGATTGAGCGTGTGACACCCTTCTCCGTTCCCGCGGCAATAAACGGACCGGCCGGTGTCGCAGCCGTGTTCGTGTTCCTCGGGCGCCGTCCTCGGCTTCGGAGCGTTCGCGGCCGCCGTCGTTTCCGTATCGGCGGCCGTTCTCCTGGGATTTTTTCTCCAGGCGAGCGGCCGGACGGCCGCGGGAATCGTCCTCACGACCGCCGTGTTGGCCGGAGGATGGGCCTTATGGCCGCAAAGCCGACCTGAGTCCGACTCCGTTCAGCCGATCGAAAGGGTCGTTCTCATCGGTGTCGATGGCCTGAGCTGGAATGTCCTCAATCCTCTCCTGGCCGAGGGCCGCCTGCCGAACATCGAGCGTCTCATTGCGGAAGGCGCGGCCGGACCGCTCAGGGCCACTCTCCCCATCAGATCGCCCATCATCTGGACATCGATCGCCACCGGCCGGCGGGCGCGGGGCCACAGCATCCGTCACTTCACATCCAGATCCCCAGAGACAGGCGAGACACTGCCCATTTCGGTGGGCGACCGGACAGCAGCCGCGCTCTGGGACATCTGCAGTTTGTCTGAAAGAACGGTCGGCGTTGTCAACTGGCTAGGCGTCTGGCCCGCCGAAAACGTGAGGGGGACGTTCGCCTCCAACCGGCTGGGCTTCCGCGGTTTGCCGGGAAGGGTTTATCCGCCCGATCGGCTGGCCGAATTGGAACCCCTCACCTCGAACTCAGTGGAGCTTATTACAGTCGATGCGTCCCGCGTTGCTCTCCACATCCTGAAGACCGACCGCCCGAACCTTGTCATGGTCTATTTTTCGGACCTGGACTATCTGCAGCACCGGTACTGGACGGATTTCGAGCCGATGAAGAAAGATCTTCTGACTCGGCTCCTGTATCCGGAAGAAACTCAAACCGAACGGACAGAAGGTAGAGACCCGATCGCCGCGGAGCTTGCCCGCGGCGACCGTTTTGTTTCCGCCGTTTTGGATCAGTCGGATGCGGGCACGGCGGTGGTGTTGGTGTCGGACCATGGTTTCGGGGCCGCCCGCGGACATCGGTCCTTCCGGACTGACACTCTTCTCAACCGGTTGCATTGGCGTTTCACCGGGCCACAGGAGCAAGAAATGGATTGGACCCGGACGCTTGTTTATGATGCCAGCCCGGATCTTATTCCCAGGGGGCTGCCTCGTCGGTTCGCCCTGAATGAAAGGCCCGCTGGGCCATTCGGGCCGGGAGGAGCCGGCTCATCTCCCGCCCGCTTCTGGGTTGAGGCTGAAGCACGCCTCGCTTCCCTGAAGACATCTTCCGGTCGCCCCGTTATGACGAAGACCCGGAGGACCCGGAATCCGGGCTCAGGAAAAGAGGAGCTTCTGGTCTGGCTGGACCTGGGCCTGCCCCCGGAGGATTCGGTCGAGTTCGCGGACGGGCGGGTTTCGATCAAGGAGCTTCTGGGTATCCGCCGCAATACCGGCATGCACCGGCTTGATGGTGTCATCATCGCCTGGGGTCCCGCTATCATGCCGGGCTGGCGGATCGTGGACACTTCCGTGCTGGATGTTACTCCAACCGTGATCCGCTGGCTCGGCCTGCCCGCGGCCCGGGAAATGCAGGGCCGTTCGCTGGAAGGAATCCTCAGTCCGACGTATCGCCGTGCCCTGCCCCGGCACGCGCGTGTTCCGACATACGGAGGGCCTCGGGGCGCGGAATCCCGGAGGCCGGAAAGGTCGGAAGCGGACGAGAAGATGCTCGAAAAGCTCCGGAGCTTGGGCTACATCCGCTGAATCAAGGCAGGGAGCGTATTAACTTCCGTCAGCAACTTCACTGGTGCAGGACGGTGAGCTGAGCGGCACGATGAAACCCATCGTTTTCCTACCCTACCATCCATTGACAGCGCTATAATTGCAGGGTCAGATGCCTTTATG
>CAYOZW010000012.1:0-253 GCA_964408495.1 uncultured Eubacteriales bacterium | reverse complement strand
ACCTCAAGATTATGTTAGTCCAAGTTTGACAGTTACTTGGGCTAGGTGGAGGCCAACCTGGAAGACGAAGGGAATCGGAAGCGCACCCGCTGGGGATTTAGGGCTGGCCCAAGAGCTCCTTATAGACTCTCTCTGTCTGCTCGCAGGCTTCGGCCCAGGAGGTCCCTTTTTGGATCTGTTCGCGTGCTTTCCTCTTCATGATGGACAGGCTTTCTTTATCCTCGAGCGCTGACAAAAGCTTGGAGGCCAGGTC
>CAYOZW010000011.1:0-29805 GCA_964408495.1 uncultured Eubacteriales bacterium | reverse complement strand
TGACCGACGACGAATATTCGGTTTCCTGCTTTCTCACCGGCTGGAGGCAGACCTATCTCTGGGGAAGCTTCACTTCCGGCCTGGAGCGCTATAACGATGTCGATTTCCATCAGAAAGACCTGATGATCGGGCTCGGCACTGAACCCCTCTCCTGGCTCAGCGGGAATGTTCGTTACCGCTTCGGGGACGGTATCTATTATGACGAGAATCCCTACCTCGGCTATAAAACGGGGCTGGAGATGGAAATCATCCTCAAGCCCTTTCCAAACCTGGGCCTGCTCTATAACTTCGAAAACGACACGTTCCATAAGGAGAAAGGCGGGGAAAAGGTCTACGATATCAAGATCATCTCCCAGCGGATCAACTACCAGATCAGCCGTCCGCTCTCGGTCCGCCTGATCACCGACTACAACGATTATTACAAAGAGCTCTATGTCAGCCTGCTCCTCGGCTATCAACACAACAGCGGGACCGTTTTTTATATCGGCGTCGATGACAACCGGGCCAGGGACGAGGGTGGTGTCTTTCGCGGCACCGGACGCTACTATTTCGTCAAATTTGCGTATTGGTGGCGGCTTTGAGGCGTTCTTTTATTGCCATATTCTGTCTTTTGACAATCATCACCGCGTCCCCGGCTTGCCGCCGCCGTCCCCAAGGAGTCATCATTCTCTGTGCCGGAGACAGCCTGACGGATTCCGAATACCCGCGTCATCTCCAGCGCCTCCTCGGGCGGGAAGGGAGAAAAGCCAGGGTTCTTAACTACGGCCGGAAAGGCCATACCTCAGGCGAATACCGGCGCTTCCTGAGAAAGCAGGGTCCATCTATGGCCCGGGAGCATCCGGACTTCATCCTCCTCCAGCTGGGCACGAATGATGTCCGGGTGGACGGCGACCAGACGACGACGAAAGACTTCGGCCTCAATCTAGAAGCCATCATCGGTCTTTTTCGGGAGTTCACTAACCGCCGGGGTGAGCGGACGCAGGTTCTCCTTGCCACCATCCCCCCTCTTCCCGAAGATTTCACTCCGCCGTTCGGTCCGGGTTCCAGAGACAGAGTAACACGAGAGATCAACCCGTTGATCCGTAAGATCGCTTCCGCAGAGCGGTTGCCGGTTGTCGACAATTATTCACTTTTTCTCCGTTCGCCGGAGCTTCTTCCGGACGTCCATCCGACGGGAGAAGGATATCGGTTGATGGCCCGTCATTGGCTGGAATCACTGCGTCCGCTTCTTCCCGAATAGGGAATGAAAATATGAAAAATGGGGAATGGAAAAGGGAGACGGTCCAATTTTCTCAATATCCCTCCCCCTTGATGGGGGAGGGTTTGGGAGAGGGTGAGATAAATAGGGGGTATTGAAGTCCGGCCGGGAAAGTGATAAAATAGTAAACAATCGGATTCGCAATTCAACCCATTCGGTGGAGAACTTCTATGAACCGAAGACTCATCAGACCCAACCTGGCCGAGATCCGGGATAACCGGGAAAAAGAGCGCCGCGACTCGGACAAAAGAAAGATGCACCCTCCCTATGATACCCACGCCGAGAACTATTATTATCTCAAGCAGATGAACAAGAAGACCAAGATGTCCGTGCTCTTTGCCGACGGCCAGGCCATCGAGGGATTTATCGAGTGGTACGACCGCAACTGTTTCAAGCTCAACCGGGATGATGCTCCCAACCTGTTGGTTTACAAAGCCAATATCAAGTACCTTTATAAGATAGAAGACACCGGCAAAGAGGAAGATACCAAGAAGAAGAGCCGATGACTCTTCCGCGGATCGGGATCACTATCGGTGATCCGGGGGGGGTGGGACCGGAGATCGTCCTCAAGGCCTTCGCCGGGGAACATAAGCTTTCCGCCGCGGACTACGTCCTTTTTGGTTCCGAACGCGTCCTCCGGACCGAAGAAAAGTCCCTCGGGATCCACTTCGACTTCGCTCGGGCCGCTGGTCGAAAGTCGGCATCCTTAGGGACTCTATCCTTTCACGATGTTCCTTTTTTTCCAAAGACTCTGAAGAAAGGGATAGCGTCCGCCGAAAACGGGCGGGCGTCTTTTCGGTATTTTAAGGCCGCTATCACCGAGGCCAGGAGAGGACGGCTTCAGGCTGTTGTCACGGGCCCGATATCCAAAAAATCGTGGGGACTGGCCGGCCTTCGCTGGAAAGGCCATACGGAATACCTGAGCCGGCTCTATCCGGGGGCCATTATGGCCTTTTGGTCAAAGATCCTCAAGGTCGCCCTGCTGAGCCATCATCTGTCTCTGAAGGCGGCGCTCCGCAAAGTCAAGAAGGAAAATCTGGGCCGCTTTTTCCGAGGCCTTGACAGTAGTCTGAAAGTCGTGCGTCCCGGAGGGTTCGAATTCCTGGTCGCCGGGCTCAACCCCCACGCCGGGGAGGACGGCCTGATGGGCCGCGAGGAGATCGATGAGGTCATTCCAGCGGTCAAGAAAGCGCGCCGGCAGGGGATCAGGATCAGCGGGCCTTTTCCACCCGATGTCGTTTTCCGGATGGCCTTAGGACGGAAAGACAGAGTCGTCATCGCCCTCTATCATGACCAGGGCCTCATCCCCTTCAAGCTGGAAGCGTTCGAGACCGGCGTCAACGTCAGTCTAGGGCTGCCTTTTGTCCGCACCTCTCCCGATCACGGAACGGCGTTTGACATCGCCGGCCGGAACTCCGCCTCCCCCGCCAGCCTCATCGAGGCGATCAACCTAGCCGCCGCCTTCTCTAAGACTCAATAGCGGGTGTGTTTTTTGGTCGCGGGGAAAAATGATTTGTGTCCTCGACTCTCCCGCGGCGATGTCAAGAATTGCCGAGGCGGGCCCTAGGCCCTTGATCAAATCCAATGAATCGAAGCTCTCTCCCACTGCGCCCGGCATAACGGGATCCCTCGGATTCGGAGAAACTGCGCGCTTCGGTCAAACGAGAGGGGTCTACCCATAAAGATCTCTGGCCATACCTTATCTGGACTATATTAAGCGTTGGAGATTCGCTATAATGGCCGGGTCACAGAGGCTCGACTATGACCCTAAAGCGAACCACCCTCATTAGAGTCACGTCGGCCGCGGTCCTTTTCACGATCTCGCTGACGGCCGCCCTTTCCGCTCAGGTTACGACCTACACCCTTGAGGAGCTCATCGCCATGGGTCTCGCACGCAACCCGCGGCTTGCGGCGGGAACCCTAGAGGTCGCCGCCCGGGAATCCGCCTATCAGGCCTCCAGGCGGCTGTTCAATCCGGAATTCGAGTTCCGGCTCGGCCGGGCCGATTCCCACGACAAACTGGAAAACCGGAGGACCTTCGGCCTGGCCATCACCCAGCCGATTGAGAGCCCGTTCAAGCGTCACCACCGGATCGAGATCGAGAAGGGTGTCTGGGAGGAATCCCGCGAGCTCCATTCCGCCCGGATCTTGGAAACGGTCTTTGACATCAAGCTCCGCTTCTATACCCTCCTCCTCCTCCAGGAAAAGGAGCTCCTCCTCGAGAGGATCTCCGACTCGGTCCGGAACATGGAACTTCTCGTCCGCAAACGGTCGGAGCTCGGAGAGGTCAAACAACTGGACGCGATCAAGCTTCAGGTCGAAACTCTCAAGGCCGCAAAAGAGATGACCGTCCTCCGGGCAGAGATGGCTATGGCCCGGGATAACCTGAACGTCCTTTTGGACAACGGCCTTGTCCCGGAATTCAAGGTGGCGGGAGGGTTGGAGTTCCGGCCGGTCCCCCTGGACGTGGACGCCCTTCTCGACCGGGCCCTTGCCGGGCATCCTCTGATCCAGGCCAGGATCAAGCACCTCGAACAGCGGCAGAGCAACATCCTCTACGTCAAGGGGCAGCGCTTCCCGGATCTGGCTCTCTCCGGATTCAACGATTCCGAACTCGACGGCGTCAATAGAGGCGTGGCTATCACCCTGGCCATTCCCCTCTGGAATTTCAAATCCAAAGAAGTGGCGGAGGCCGTCAATCTATCCCGGATGAGCGAGCGCGAGCTCGGGGCCGCACGGCTCGAGCTCGCCAACGACGTCCGCGCCTCCATGCGCCGTGTCCGGCTGGCCGAGGAGACTCTATCCATCTTCACCACGGCTCTTCTCCGCCAGGTTAGGGAAAGCCTTGACATCGCAGAGCTCAGCTATCGGGAAGGTGAAATCTCGCTTCTCGACTTCCTGGATTCCCAAAGAACCTACAACAGCGTCCTCGGCGATTATCAGTTGGCGCTTTTCGACTGGAACGTAGCCATGGCCGCCTTGGAGAAAGCTGTGGGAGAAACGATCCGATGAAGAGACAGATGGAAACGCCCTTTCCGACCCTGGCCCTGGCTTTCGCTGTTCTGGCCCTCACCTATTGCGGCGGAGGGGCGAAGTCCGCCGGGGAGGCGGCCTATTCTCACGACCAGGAAAGCCCGGCCGTCGCGGGGGAGAGCCCCGAACACCATGATCTCGAAGTCCCCCCCGATAAACAGAAGGCCTGGGGCCTCGAGGTCGGCGAGGTGCGGAGGGAAACCCTGACAGGACGGAGTCTCGTCCCTGGGGTCGTCGCCCTCAACGAGAACCGGACGGCCCAGGTCTCCTCCTTTGTCCGCGGCCAGATCGCCTCTCTCGCCGCGGACCTTGGACAGGTCGTCCACAGGGGACAGCCGCTCCTCGTCATCAATTCCCCCGATTTCGCCCAGGCTCAGGCCGACTTTCTCGAGGCCAGGGCGAGGTACAATCTCGGCCTGGCCGATTTCCGGAGGGCTGAAGCCCTTTGGCAGGCCAAGGCCATCGAAGAAAAGGAGTACCTCCGGCGGCAGGCTGAGAAGGAGAAACTGGCCGCGGAATACGGAGCCCTTGGCTCCAAGCTCCATTCCTTCGGGTTGACCCACGAGGATATCGATAAGCTCATTGAGAAATGCCTGCGTGTGGAACAGGAAGAATATAAGTGTGAAGTCGCCGATCCCAACCTGCCCATCCTCGCCCCCCTCGGCGGGACCATCATTTTCAGGGACGCCCTTCTCGGCGCCCCTATCGAACCTGAAAAGATCCTGTTCACGGTATCCGACCTCCGGACCCTCTGGGTGAATCTCGACGTCCCGGAAAAGGACATCCCTCACGTCGGGATGGAAAATCGCGTATCTATCCGGTCGACACTTTTTCCCGGCCGGGATTTCGCCGCGAAGATCGGGACGATCAGCGACGTCGTGGACGAGAAACTCCGGACGCTAAGGGTCCGGGTGGAGGTCGACAACACCTCCGGGCTTCTCAAACCCAACATGTATATTGAAGGGATTATCGAACACAGGGCCGATGCTTGGATTGACGTTATCGCCGTTCCGGAGGAAGCCGTTCAAACCTTCGAGGACGAAAAGGTCATTTTCGGCCTGGAGAAGGATGACGTGTTCTCGGCGAGGCACGTCCGCCTTGGGGAGAAGGTCGGCGATCGCCGGATCATCCTGGAGGGCCTCGAAGAAGGCGATATCGTTGTCCTCAAGGGAGCGTTCACCCTGAAGTCGGAGCTCTCGAAATCGGCCTTCGGGCACGTCCACGCCCACTAGCGCGGGTTCCTCTTGATAGAAAGAATCATCAGTTTCTCCCTGAGGCAGCGGATCTTTATCGTCCTCGCAACCCTCTTCGTCGGGACCCTGGGCTTCCTCGCCTACCGGAACCTGGCCATCGATGTCTTTCCCGATCCGTCCCCTCCGCTGGTCCAAGTCTACACCGAAGCCCATGGAATGGCCCCTGAAGAGGTCGAGCGCCTCATCTCTTACCCTCTCGAATCCGCCATGTTCGGCCTTCCCCGCGTCCGGAACATCCGTTCCATTTCGTCCTACGCCCTGTCCATCGTCAACGTCTATTTTGAAGATAAAACCGACATTTATTGGGCCCGCCAGCTGGTCAACCAAAGGATCCTGGAGGCCCAGGGGCAACTCCCTGAACACGCGGCGAATCCGGTCCTCGGCCCGATCGCCACGGGGTTGGGGATGGTTTATCTCTACGTCCTTGAAGGCGAAGGCTATTCGACCATGGAACTCCGAACCCTCCAGGATTGGCTCGTCAAGTACGAACTCAAGTCCGTCCCGGAAGTTTCCCAGGTCCTGAGTATCGGGGGAGACATCAAAGAGTTCCAAATCATTGTCGATCCCCAAACCCTCCTCAAATACGGCCTGTCCCTCGCGGACATCATCCAAAAGGTCCGCAGGAACAACCAGAACACCGGGGCCAGCTTCATCACCAGAGGACAGGAGGAATTCATCGTCCACAGCGTGGGATTGGCCAGGACGGTCGAAGATTTGGAATCCATCGTCCTGGCGACTTTCCAGGGGACACCCATCAGGCTCGGGGACATCGCCGAGGTCAAGATCTTGCCGGCCGTGCGCCGCGGCGCGGCCTTGGCCAACGGGCAGGGAGAGAAGGTTGTGGGCATCGTCCTCAAGCTTTTCGGCTCGAACACCGCCAAAGTCATCTCCGGCCTTGAAGAGCGGATCGCCGAAATCAACAGGTCTCTTCCGGAGGGTGTCGAAATCGTTCCGTTCTACAACCAGGCGTCCCTTGTCCGGCAGTGTTTTGCCACAGTCTCCGTCAATCTTGCCCTGGGGATCGTCCTGGTTATCCTCGTCCTCTTCCTTTTCATGGGGGATTTCCCCTCCGCCGCCATCGTCGTCCTATCTTTGCCGTTTTCGATTCTCTTCTCTTTCCTTCTGATGAACCGGGCCGGACTAGCGGCTGATCTGATCTCGTTCGGCGGGCTGGCCATCGGCATCGGGCTCATCGCCGATGCCTCCATCATCCTCGTCGAAAACATCCACCGCCATCTCCGGATGGAATGCGAAGATAAGGGTCGGGCCATCGTGATGGCCGCCCAGGAAGTGGGCCGGCCTCTCTTTTTCGCGATCCTCATCATCATCCTTGTCTTCCTCCCCATTTTCACCCTGACCGGAGTGGAAGGGATCATGTTCCGGCCCATGGGTTTGGTCATCTCTTTCGCCCTCGCCGGCTCACTGCTCTTCGCCTTGATCGCAGCTCCGGCCCTGTCGTTTTTCTTCATAAAGTTCGATCCGGGGGCTTGCGGGGAAGAACCCATCATCATTCGCCGGGTCAAGAGCATCTACCTGCCCTTCTTCGCAATGTGCCGCCGGCACAGAAAAAAGGTTTTCGCCATTACCCTGTCCGCCTTCGCCATAGGCCTGGCCGTTCTGCCTTTCATGGGCAGGGAATACATCCCCTACCTCGAAGAAGGAACTCTGCATTTGCGGGCGACCTACGATCCCAACATCGCCCTGGATGAAGTGGTCAGGAGGACGACGGAAATCGAAAAAACCGTGCTCGACGTTCCCGAGGTCACCGGGGTTCTGAGCCGGATCGGACGGGGCGAAGTGGGAAGCCACGCCCACTTCATCAACGACGCCGAGATCCTGATCCGCCTGAGGCCGGCAAGGAGGTGGACGGCTTTTCGGACGAAAGACGAGCTCATCGACGAGATCGAACACCGTCTGGAGGACTTCCCGGGGATCAACCTCAACATGACCCAGCCCATCGCCCATAACCTGGACGAGCTGCTGACCGGGGTCAAAGCCCAACTCGCGGTCAAGGTCTACGGAGAGGATTTCGATATTCTCAATGGGCTTGCCGGCGAGATCAGGGATGTCGTGGGCGGCGTTCGGGGTGCGGCCAACGTTCAGGTCGAGCAATCGAGCGGCCAGAATCACCTCCGGATCGTCCTTGACCGGCAGCGGATCTCCCGCTATGGAATCGACATCGGTGACGTCCAGGACACCATCGAAGCCGCGGTGGGCGGAATAATCCTGGGCCAGGTTTACGAGGAGCAGAAGCGCTTCGATATCTTCCTCCGCTATCGTCCCGAATCCAGGAATGACATCGACGAGCTTGGGAACCTCTATATTCCCCTTCCCGGAGGAGGACAGGTTCCCCTCGCCCAACTCGCGACGATCGAGGAGGTGGTCGGGCCCCGGGCCATCAACCGGGAAGGCAACAAGCGCTTCATCATCGTCCAGGGAAATATCCGGGGCCGGGACATCGGGAGTTTCGTCCGGGAAGCACGAAAAGTCCTCCAGGAGAAAGTGAGAACTCCGGCGGGATATTTCATCAAGTGGAGCGGCCAGTTCGAGCTTCAACAGCGGGCCGCCAGGCGGCTCGGCTTGATCACGCCCGTCACGCTCGCCCTCGTGGCCTTGCTTCTTTTCACCATCTTTCGCTCCTTCCGGGAAGTCGCGATCATTCTGATCAACGTCCCCCTGGCCCTCACCGGAGGGATCCTGGCCTTGAAGGTCTCGGGGCAGTATCTGAGTGTTCCGGCGTCCATCGGGTTTATCGCCATATTCGGGATCGCCCTCGAGGACGGGCTGGTCCTTATGTCCGCTTTCAAACGGAATACCGAAAATGGGGGGAGTCTGGCCCAAGCCATCGATCAGGGAGTTTCGGAGAAATTGCGCCCGGTCCTTATGACCACGTTCACGACCGTCTTCGGCATTCTTCCCTTGCTTTTAGCCAAGGGTCCGGGAGCGGAGATCCAAAGACCGCTCGCGACGGTCGTCGTGGGAGGTCTTCTGACCTCGACGTTGGTGACACTCGTGGTCCTTCCCCTCGTTTATGAGTTCCTCAAGGAAAGGCAAGGGAGAAAGGGCCCTGCCCTTGCCGTCGAGGCCTCGACGCCGTCCCCCTAGGAAGCGCGGATTCCATTTTCCGGACTTTAAAATAGATGGCCGGGTAGAAAACCCGCGGCTCTTCCTCCACCGTCCGGAGAGGGAAAATCGCTTGGCTCGCCTTCTTGATTTTACCCCGATGGGCATTGGCGCAGAGGTCGTCATATCGGGCTGTCCATCGCCGGCCGGAACTCCGCTTATCCTGCAAGCCTCATCGAGGCGATCAAGCTGGCTGTCGCGTTCTCTAGGACTCCTTAGCGGGTTTTATTCTCCTGGCGATGAAACCGGACGTCCCGACATACACGCGATAAATCCCGCGATCGCCCGATGACTGGAAAACGGCGTTCCCGTAGACGGTGCTGATCATGGGAAGCCGGGGCCCATACTTGTAGAGGAACCTCCAGAGCGGAGAGTCCTCGTTTTCAACCAGGGGATAAACCGTGCGGGGATTCGCCATTTCGTGGGAGGCCCGGAGGTAGCGGCTTGTCAGGCGGGTCAGGCGGTATCGAGTGTGAAGGCCCAGGAAATTCAGCCAGTTATGCCATTTCAGGATGTCCCCTTCGAGAACCCATTGCTCTCCGCTGACCTCGAATTGTCTTACCCTGCGGCTTCCCCCCCGGTCGTCCTGGATGATCGTGATCGAGCTCAGCGCGGCTTCTCCCTTGGGCCCGATGATGACTTCCGCGACCGGCTCCTCCAAGGTGAAGGTCCGATAGGCCCGCATAAAGAACCCGGCGAGCAACAACATCCCGAAGACGGACGTCCAGAGGAAGATGAGGAGGAGGCTGCGGAGGCTCTTCAGAAGCTTCGGAGCCGAGGCGGGTTTCCCGCCGAGCTTCCTGGCCACAAACAGAATCCTCCGGTAAAGGAAGATTAGAAGCAGCACCAGCCCGGCCAGGAACCCGGCGGCCCCTGCCAGGATCACGAAATCCGTGTTGAGCAGATTGTTGATAATGGGGGCCTCCTCGACTGTCTCTGCCCTAAGCTTAGCACCTTGAAAAAAACCGGTCAACGCCTCCGAAGTTTGGCGCCTGGACAGGCTTCGCCCGGGCTGTTGACATCGCCGGCTGGCTGACGATATATTGCCGGGGGTTTCGGGAGGGAAGGGAAGAAGGGAATCGGCTGGGAAAGCGACGGCTGTCGGTGACAGCGACTGCAAATAAGGAAACGCAAAAAAGAAAACCCGCCCATGGAAGGCCATCAGAAGCCAGTGCTGAGCGGCCGGGTCGCCTCGCTCGATGCTTTGCGAGGGTTCAGTATGTTCTGGATCATCGGGGGGGATGCGGTCTGCCGAAGCCTGCCGGCGGTCAAGGACACCTCTGTGACGCGGTTTCTCGCCAGTCAGGTCGAACACCGTCCCTGGGCGGGATTTACTTTTTATGACCTGATTTTTCCGTTGTTTTTTTTCATTATCGGCGCCGTCATACCGTTCTCGATTTTGAAGCGGGCCGAAGGAGAGAAAAGCCGGAAACATCTCATTTCTCGGATTATCCGGCGTTCCTCGATCCTGATCCTGTTGGGGCTCATTGCGGGCGGCGTACTGGAGTTCGATTTCGCAAACATGCGGTGGATGGGTGTTCTTCAGAGGATCGGCTTGTGCTATCTCCTTGTTTCTCTCCTCGTACTTTACACGAAAAAAAGGACTCAGTATGGAGTCTTCGTCGCGGTTTTGTTGCTCTATTGGGCGGCACTTGCGCTCATTCCAGTTCCCCACTTTGGCGCGGGAAACATGACGCCGGAAGGCTCACTTCATACCTTCATTGACCAAAAGGTGCTGCCGGGGAGGTTCCCCGCGGCATTCTACGGGCCCGGTGACAGCCTCGGCATCCTCTCAACTCTGCCTGCGGCGTGTTCGGTATTGCTTGGTGTGTTTGCCGGGTATTGGTTTAGGTCGGGAAGGGGCGGGAGGACAACGACGTTTGGGCTGCTCGCCAGCGGCGTCCTTTGTCTGGGAACCGGCTACCTGTGGAGCATGGCCTTTCCGATCATCAAGCATATCTGGACGAGCACATACGTGCTTTGGGCGGGCGGATGGTGCCTCCTCCTGATGGGTGTTTTTTACTGGCTCATCGATATCAAGAAACGGACCCGCTGGGCATTTTTTTTCATCGTCATCGGGATGAACGCGATCCTGGTCTATTTTGGACAGCAGGCGATAGACTTCGATCGCATCTCCGTTTTCTTCCTCTCCGGCATGGCCGGCCATGCCAGAATCATCGGGCCCGTCATCCTGCCCGTTGGAGCGTTGCTTTTCAAATGGCTGGGATTATGGTTTCTTTATCGTCATCGGCTGTTTTTTCATGTCTGACGCTGCCGCGGCGAAGAAGCATACTCCCGTTGTATCAATATCGGCATTACAGAATTCGGAAAGCCCGGGGCGCTGGTCCGAGTATCCAAAGCGAGCTCTTTTTTTAGCGGGTCGATTGAGGGCACGCAAACCCTAGGCGCGAATGATAGAGGGTCACAGATTTATGATTTCTAATCGGCCGCCAGCATCGACCGAAAAACCTCACAACGGCGGCATCGCTCCATTTTTTCCCCCCACTTTTCCTGAAATTGGCCCTGGCAGAATGTGCCATTGACAACCCAGCATATATGACCGGCCAGGTATTCCCAAGCCGAGCAATTCTCTCGCCATTCAGAAGGGCAGTTTTGGACCTCCCAACAGGGTTTGGCGCGTTGACCCGATGAGTTCTTTAGGGCCAGGAGGAACAGCAACTGTCGTTCGGCACTGACGGGGATCTTCCTCCAGCCCTGTTCGAAGCTCTGTATGGCCCTGACCGAAACACATAACAAACGGGCTAGCTCATCTTGCGTCTTGCCCAGGAGTTGCCGGATCCGTGAGAATTCTTTGCTTTTCATTTTATATCTGCCTCGGATTATATCTTGATTGCACTAGGATTATACAACATTGTATTTGACAAAACTATCACAATGTGATACGTAATCATGAGTCTCCTATTCCAGGCATTCGCCTCTGAAAGCCTGGGGAGCAAAATAAAAAGAAAAGGAGAAGTCATGAAGTTTCTCGTCGTGTCAAAAGCAAAAATGCCTTTTCCGATCGAGATGGCCCTGACTCTCACGGAAGCAGTAGAGGCATGGGCACAAAAGTACGTTGCCAACGGCAAGATTGAGCAGGTTTGGGGATTTGCCGGCCTCCAAGGAGGAGGCGGGATCTGCAACGTTGAATCGCTTGATGAACTCGATTCTATGATGACAGAGTTCCCGTTCGCGCCCTTCTCAGACACGGAAATCTATGGCTTAACAGACTTCGGCACGAGAATGGGAAATCAGAAGCAGCTGATAAAGAAAATGGCTCCCCCAAAATAGGGGGCTCAAGAAAATATCCAGAAGAGACTCAATAACTGTCAGCCCTTCTCATTAGGCAGAAAACACAGGGGGCGCAAAAATCAAAGGGCCCAGCCGCAGTCTATAAGGGAACTTGCCTGGCCGTCGCTTTGTCTAGGACTCCTTAGCGGGAGCCGCCTTTTTGTCCGCGAAATAGGCGTCTTTAGTCTCTGGCTCTAAGTAGGTCATGAACCAATCCATCTGCTTGTCCCGGCTCTGCTGGTAGCGGACTCCATGGGCCTGCCCGGGATAGATGAACCAGTCGAACTGCTTTCCGGCCTTGAGGAGAGCGTCCACAAACTGCATTACCTGGGTGGGGTGGACGTTGTCATCGACGGCGCCGTGCTGGATCAGCAGCTTTCCTTTCAAGTTTTTGACATAGTTGACGGGGTTGGCCTTTTCATAGCCCTCGGGATTGTATTGGGGGAGCCCCATGTACCGTTCTGTATAAATGGTATCGTAGTTCCTCCAGTCCACACCGGGGGATCCCGCGACCGCCACCTGAAAATGGTCCGCCGCCTTCAGCAGGGCCATAATGGAGATATAGCCCCCATAGGAAACTCCGGTGATTCCGACCCGGCCCGCATCCACATAGGGACGTTGGGAGAGATAGGTGATCGATGCCACCAGGTCCTCAAGGTCCGTCTGTCCCAGCTTCCCGTAGCCGGCCGCTTCAAACTCTTTCCCCCTGCGAAGCAGCCCGCGGTTGTCGATATTGACGACGAGAAAACCGAGTTGGCACAAGCCCTGCTGATATCCATCCCCGTAGTATTGATTGCTGATCGCCTTGGTGCCGGGCCCCATGTAAACCGTATAGATGACCGGATATTTCTTTTGGGCGTCGAAATCGGCCGGCTTGAAGAGAATGCCGTCGAGATCATACTTACCGTCCCCGGACTTGAAGACGAAGGGCTCGGGAGGGGTGAGGTTCAAAGCCTCGAATTCCTCCTTGAACACGGTCTTTCCCAGCTCCTGGATGAAGGTGCCGTCTCCTTTGTAGAGACGGAAGGAGGTGGGGCTGTCAAAAGAGCTGAACATATCGGAAAAATACTTCCCTCCCGCAGAAACGCTGACCCTGTGGCTGCCCGGCTCTTTGGTCAGCCGGGCGAATTTCGAACCGTCCAGCTTGATCCGATAGAGATGGGACTCCAGACCGCGGTTCTCATAGCCGCTGAAATAGACCCATTGGCTGTCCATGTCCACGGCCTCGATGCTGGCGACCGGGAGTTTGTGCTTGGTGACCTGACGGATGAGCTTGCCCGCGAGGTCGTAAAGATAGATCTCCCGCCAGCCGCTTCTTTCCGACGAGCGGAGGAAATGCGTGTTGTCGGGGAGGAAATAGATTTCATTGCCCTGCTGCATGAACCCGATGCCCTCGGTCATGAAAGTGGGTTCTTCTTCCTCGAACAGAATCCTGGTTTTGCCGGTATCCGGGTCGGCGGAGAGGATCTCCACCTTGTTCTGCAGCCGGTTCATCCGTTTCAGGGTGAAGGCTTTGCCGTCATGAGACCAAAGCCCGTTATAAAGATAGACGTTTGTTTCAATGCCGGTGTCGACCTGGACCTGCTTCTTGGTCTCGACGTCGATGATGAAAAATCGGATGATCGGATTGTTCTCTCCTACCCTGGGGAAACTCTGCATTTCGAGTTTGAAATCGTATGTTTCATCATGGAGAACAGGGAACTTCCGGACAGGGCTCTCATCAAACTGCATGTAGGCGATCTTCTTCGAATCGGGCGACCACCAGAAGCAGTAGAACTGAGCGAACTCCTCGGCATAGACCCAGTCGGGATAGCCGTTCCTCAGGTCTTCGTGGCCGTCCGTGGTCAGGGCGGAAATCGAGTCCTTTTCGATGTTTCTGAGATAGAGATTATAGTCTTCGACATAGGCCGTGTACCGATAATCCGGAGAGAATTCCTCCTGATACCGGGCAAACCGGACGCCCCTCTCCGGCTGACGAACCTTGAACATCCGTATCTCGCCGGTGGCCAGGTCGTAGAAAAAAACGCGGGTGTTACTGTCCCTGTAAAACCGAATTTTCGCTCCGTCTTCGATGAAATCGAACTGGGCAAAGGGAAGTTTATCAACGGTTTCCCCCGTCACCGAATTATAGGCAGAGATGACCATGGCATCATCAAACAGCGGCGTTTCTTCTCCGCTGGCAGGATCGACTTTTTTGAATGTCTTTTCTTTGCTGACAATGTAAGCTCCCCCGTCGGGAGTCCAGCGGACATTGCGGACCCCTTCGAAGGAGACCAAAGTCCTTCGTTCCGCGTTGAGTTTTTTGTATAATTCGTATCCCCGCACCTGGCCGAATACCGATGTCGTCCCGGCCAGGATGAAGATGAGAAACAAGGACCAAATAGAAGCTTTTGTCCGTCTGTTCATGAAGCATCTCCTTTGTGGCATCGATCGATACATATAATACGATATTTTGCGCCGCCAGTTCTATTCTTTGAGTTTTACCGGGCGGGTGCGTTATAATCCCATTTCATGCTCATCCCGATTCATCCCACCTTCAAGAGGAGTCATTATGAGTCTTAAAAGTGATTTCGTCAGGGACATCCCCCGGCGCAAGTTCCTCGAATTGAGCCTCAAGGGAGGCCTGGCCGTGGCGGCGACACCCGCCCTGCTGAGGACCTGGCTTGCCGGTCAAGAGCCGGCCACACCGGAGATCCCTTTTGAGACCCTCAACAAGGTCATCCGGCACGCCTTGAGCCAGGGCGGCGAATTCGGGGAGGTCTATATCGAGCACCGGATCTCGCGCTCCATCCTGCTCGAGGAGGGCAAGTTCAAGAGCGCCATTTTCGGGATCAGCCAGGGGGCCGGCGTCCGGGTCATCTCCGGGGACAAGACGGGCTATGCCCACACCGATGAGATCGCCGAGGAGAAGCTCATCCGGGCCGCCGAGGTGGCCTCGTATGTCGCCCGCGGTAGCCGGGCCGTCAAGCCCGTGGACATCAAGGAAGAGAAAAGGCCGTCTTATATCACCGTCAAAGTGCCCCTCCGGACGGTCGCCGACGAGAAGCGTCTCGAGATCATGAAACGGGCCCATGACGCCGCGCTCGGTTACGACGGCCGGATCAAGATGGCCTCGATCGACTACTACGACGAGGTCCGCGGCCGTATCATCGCCAACAGCGAGGGCCTCTACCTGAGCGACGAGCTGCCTCTCCTCTTCTTCATCGTCCAGACGCTCGGCGTCGGCAACAACACTTCCCACATGGGCCGGGAAAGGCTCAGCCGGCATTCCGGGATCGAGATGTTCGACGAGCTCAAGCCCGAGGATGCGGCCCGGACCTGCGCCCGGGAATCCATCGTCATGCTCGAGGCCGAGGACGCCCCGGCCGGAAAGATGGACGTGGTCATGCAGAACGGCTGGGGCGGCGTGCTCGTCCACGAGGCCGTCGGTCATCCGCTTGAGGGCGACAACATCGCCCGCCAGACCGGGGTGTTCGTCGGCAAGCTCGGCCAGAAAGTGGCCAGCGAGAAATTCACCATGGTGGACGACGGCACCCTCCCCTGCTTCCGGGGCACGACCAATTACGACGACGAAGGCACCCAGATGAAGCGGAACGTCCTGATCCAGGACGGCGTGCTGGTCAAGTTCATGACCGATATCCTCTCGGCCAAACAGATCAAAATGGAGCGGACGGGGAACGGCCGCCGGGAAAGCTTCCGGTACCTCCCCATCGTCCGGATGACCAACACCTTCATCGACAACCAGAAAGACAAGCCGGCCGACATCCTGGCTTCGACCAAAAGCGGACTCTACGTCCAGAGCCTGAGCGGCGGCAGTGTCAACCCGACGACGGGAGTTTTTAATTTTACCTGCCGCGAAGCGTACCTCATCGAGAACGGGAAGAAGACGACCCCGGTCAAGGGCGCCACCCTGATCGGGAACTGCCTCGATGTCATCCGGGGAATCGACGCCGTCGGGGATAACCTGGATTTCGGTCCCGGGATCTGCGGCAAGGGCCAGGCGGCCGAGGTCACGGCCGGCCAGCCCACAGTCAGGATCCGGGGGATCAACGTCGGCGGGTCACGGGCCAGGTAAGGCCGGGAGAACAGGGAGAGAACAATGGATTACAAAGGATTAGCCGAACAACTGGTCAAGAAATGCCGGAAGCGCGGTGCCAATGCGGCCGAGGTCTATATCGAGACCAGCCGCAACCTCCGACTCGAGGTCAGGAAGGGCGAGGTCGAAACCGTCCAGGAGGCGGCCGGATACGGAGCCGGGTTCCGTGTCTTCATCAAAGGCCGGATGGCCTTCGCCAGCTCGAACGACCTTGGGGAGAAGGCCCTGGACGACGCCATTGGACGCGCCATCGGGTTCGCCAAGATTACGACTGCGGACCCGAACAACGTCCTTCCGGATGACAAAGGGATGACCTCTGTGACCGGGCTTTACGACCTCCGGATTGCGGAGGTCAAGATCGAAGAAAAAATTGCCCTGGCGAAAAAGACAGAGCAGCTGGCCATGAAAGATCCCCGGATCACCAAGAGCGACGGCGCTAGCTACGGGGAGTCGGAGGGCGAGATCTTCATCGCCAACTCCAACGGGCTGCTTAAGAGCTACGAGGAGGGCGGCTGCGGGTTCGGGGTGTCGGTGGTGGCGGAAAAGGGAGAGCAAAAGTCGTCGGGCGGCGAGTCCTGCACCCGGAGGTTCTACGAGGACCTCAAGCCGGCCGAGGAAGTGGCGGCCAAAGCGGCCCGCGACGCCTATGAGATGCTCGACCCGAAGCCTCTGAAGACACAAAAAGCGGCCATCATCTTCGACCGGGACGTCGCCTATGCGATCCTTGGAGGGGTCCTGGGCGCCGTTAATGGAGAACGGGTCCTGCAGGGGGCGAGCTTTCTCGGAAAAAGCCTGGGCCAAAAGATAGGCTCGGAGCTCATCACCATCATCGATGACGGGACACGGGAGAAAGGATTGGCCTCGGCGCCTTTCGACGGCGAGGGTGTACCGACCCAGAAGAGGTTCATCGTTGACAAAGGTGTGCTTCGAAGCTTCATGTATAACACGATCGTCGCCAAGCGCGCCGGGGTGAAGTCCACGGGGAACGCGAGGCGCGGAGGGTTCACCGACCTCCCGGGGATCGGGCCGCACTGTTTTTTCATGGCGGCCGGCGAGGCCAAGCCGGACGACATCATCAAGGCGACCAAGCTCGGTTTCCTGGTCAAAGAGGTCACTGGCTACGGCATCAACCCGGTCAACGGCAACTTCAGCGGAGGGGCGGCCGGGTTCTGGGTCGAGGACGGGAAGATCGCCTTCCCGGTGAAGGGCCTGACCATAGCCGGGACGGCCGACGAGATGCTCAACGGTGTCGACATGGTGGCCGACGACCTCGACCTCAACCGGACGATGACGGCCCCGACCTTCCGGATTAAGCTCCTCCAGATCGGCGGGGAATGATAGGCCGCAGCACGATGGGCGAGGGGCTTATTTCTTGAACCGGTCGAGATAGGCGGCCGCTACCCAATAGATGTCCCTGTTCCCCTCCCGGGTCGAGGTGAAGAAGAAATAGCCCCCGTCGCGGGTCACGTAGGGGCGGTTTTCCGAGCCGGAGGAGTTGATTTCTTCCCCCATATTCAACGGTTTTGTCCAACCGCCGTCCTGGTCCTTAAAAGCGATGTAAAAATCGTCTCCGCCGAAACCTCCGGGCTTGGTGGAGCAGAAGATCAGATAGCTCTCATCGGGAGCGATGAAGGGATCCCATTCGTGATACTCCGTATTCAGGGACTCGAGATTGACAGGATCAGTGTATGTGCCTTCCTTGAATGTGCACATGTACAGGTCTGAAAGACCTTTCCCGCCGGGACGCCGGCTGAAAAAATAAAGGTTCTTACCGGCGGCCTCAGAGGCGAAGCTTTCATCGTAGGCCGTGTTGACGGGAGAAGGGAGGGCAGCCCTTACGCCCCAGCCCGAATCCGTGATCTCCACCCGCCAGATGTTGGAGACCAGTCCGCCGCCGGTCTCCGTCTTGACCTGATAGAGCATGGTTTTGTCATCGCTGGAAATGACGAAATCCCCGTTGTGGACCATAGTCTTCCAGAAGGGGATGAGTTCGGGGGTGGTCCAGCGGCCGGCCTTCAGGCGCATGATGAAGGTTTGACACTGACTGTCCAAGAACTTCTGAAAGATAAAGACGCTCCCGTTTAGGGCAAAACCCGAGCTTCCCTCGTTTTCCGCCGTGGTTATGATCCCCGGCGCAAAAGGCTGCGGCGTCAGCCCCGGCGGTTTTTGTCCCAGGTAGGGGCCTTCGAGTCGGGGGAATTCCTCCTGAGCCCGCACGGGGATGATAAGGATTAAAATCGAAATGAAAAGTGGCGAAATTATGCCCGTTTTTTTCATCGGCGATCTCACGGTCCAAACGTTTTGGCTCGGACTTCTGACATCTCGGCGGCCATACCGGAGAAACGAGTTCCTATTTTACACGATAGAAGGGATATCGCGAACAATCTTTCTGGGGCGGAAGTTGCGAAGCGCCGACAAAACGAGGCGGGAATGAACCCTTATTGCGACGGCCTTTCCATGACCAAATCGCCCTTCCGGACGACGTCCCGGCAGGAAAGGACCTTGATGGTCGATGTCCCGCTCTTGACATCGATGACCACGCAGTTGCCCAGTATTGACACCGGGAGGTCCTTCTGCAGCCTCTGATAGAGGATCAGTTGCTGTCCGGCTTGAATGCCCTGCTCTGCGCCGATGTCGACGAGCGCCCACTGGGTGCTCCCGATTTGTTCAAGATGATCCTGGAGATAGACGAGACTGCCTTTGACTCCGTCCGCTTCCATCGGCGGCACCTCATATCCCAAGTCTTTGCCTGTCAGGCCCTCTTTCTCCTCAAAGGGAACCAGGTAAAAGCCGCTCTGGACGGCGCGGCAGGAATGCTCGACGACGGCTACAGACAGCGCGTCGTCGGTGTGCTGGACGCGGGCCCAGCCCGTCCCGTAAGCCAGGCGTCCGTAACCCTGGAGAGACTCGCTGATATCCAGGATCCGGAAGATTTGGCCGGGCTCGACGCCGGCGTCTTTTCCTTTGTTCAAGTAGACGATGTCGCCGTCGCTGGCAATGGTTTTTTCGTATTCCCGTTCCGCGCCGACGATCTTCAATTCGGGGATCTCATCCTCCCATACCGAAAAGGAGCAATACAGGTCTACCTCGTTGATCAGGTCGGCGATGTCTTGATAGATCTTGGCCTTGGAGATCCGATGCCGGTCCTCCGGCTTTTCCTGGTACGGCGGGGGCTGAAGCGGCCTGGATTCTTCGGCCGGAACCCGGGCTGGCTCACCCGGCAACAGCGATATATTCCCGCAGGATTCCGGCATGATGATTTCGTACTTCTTGTCTCCCTCCTGGATAGAGAAGGAAAAAACCGGGAGGGGGTCCTGGCCGGCCCACTCCAAGTCGTGGACAACCCGGATCTGTCCCCGGGAGCGGAAGATCATCCACAGCATCCTGCTCCCGACGGCCAGTTCCGTTTTCGTGAAGGTGGATTGTCGAACTTGGTCGATGAAAGAAGGGTACAAGTTGGGGTAGCCGGCCAGGTCAAACCCGCGCTGGATGTCGCCGGCGTATTCCTCCGCGATAACCTTCATTATTTCCGTCGCGGAGGTCCCGGGTTTGATCGGGATGAACTTGTATCTCCCGATATCCCTCAGTCTTTTAGTCTGGCCGAATAGGCTGAGGGAGATCAGAATCAAGAGTCCGATAAGGACGAAGCGCCATTTTTTGCCTTTCATCTGTGACTCACCGCCTTCTCCATTATTATTTAGTCGGGCGGAGGGAGTCAAGTGGTGAAAGAAAGAAACTTTCCCCGAGAATCTGATGTCCCAAAGAGGAGTCTACCGAGGACCCGGCCTGGCCGACAAAGCGAGGCCTCGTCCCCTTGATATCCGGCATCAACATAGTCCATACAAATAGCAGGGAAGTTGCCAGCTCGGGATTCAGGCTCCTCCCAGAACCGCGAGAAATAGAACGATCAAAATTGATAGGCGGCCATCCGCAGTGAAAATTCATCATCGATAGCGCGAGCCCATCCGTCTTCTATAAACGCACCCATAAAGGAGAAGGCCATGAAAAGAAATAGTCTCATCATCGGTGTGGTGCCGAGGTTTTTCCGTCCAGATCGTAGAGATGGAGATATATCTTAATCGCAACGTTTTCGAACGACCTTCCGTTTCGGAATAATAGCAGCGGGTCTTCCTACGATCCGTCGTCCACCCCAGGAGGTAATGCATTGAATAACAGGATCAAGACGTTAGCCCTTGCTATTCTGCTCGCGGCGGTGGGTTTTCAGGGCGCCGATGCCCGTTCCGGCCGTGCCCAAACATCTTCCCAATCGCCCTGGCCACCGTTTCCCGAAACACATGCCGGAGAGATCGCCGCGGCCTACTTCAAGGCTCACAACGCGGGTGAGAAGGCCATGAAGGACTTCCTGGAAAAATTCGGCGCTCAGAGCTTTGCGCAAAGGATGCCGATCCAGGTCCGTCTCGACCGCTATCGGCAGATGTACGGCCAGCTCGGTAGTCTCACACCGCAGAAAATCGCTGAGTCGCGTCCGAACTTTATTGCTGTGACCGCCCAGGGCCAGAGAGGCCAGCTTCTCCGGCTCGATTTCGAATTAGAAGATGCCGAGCCGTTTGGGCTTCTCGGGATCCGCATTCAACCCTTAGGAGGCCAGGGGGACGAAGGCCCCAAGCCTGACCCTAAGAAGGACGACGTCGAGCTCTTCGCCGCCGTCAACGACACCGCCCGCAAAGCCGTGGAAGCCGGGGATTTCTCCGGTGTCATCCTCATTGCCAGGAACGGCGTGCCTGTTTTTGAAGAGGCTTTCGGCTACGCCGACCGGGAGAAAAAGATCCTGAATCGGAAAGACACCAAGTTCAATATCGGGTCGATCAACAAATCCTTCACGAGCTTGGCTATTCGCCAGCTCGCCGCGGAAAAGGAGCTTTCTCTCGACGACACGATCGGGAAATTTCTCCTGGATTACCCGAACAAGGATGCCGCCGCCCGGGTGTCGGTCCGCCATCTTCTAGAGATGAGTTCGGGCATCGGTGATTTTTTCGGCGACCGCTACGATGCGGCCGACAAGGAGAAGATCCTGACCTTGACCGACTACCTGCCGCTCTTCGCCGACCGGCCCCTCGAGTTTGATCCGGGAAAGGGTAACCTCTACTCGAACGGCGGCTTCATCGTGCTTGGACTGATCATCGAAAAGGTCACGGGTCGTGATTATTACGGATACATCCGGGACACCATTTTCGAGCCGGCAGGGATGGCGGATTCGGAATGGATCCCAAAGGCTGCGGAGGCCCCAAACCGGGCGTTAGGCTACGTCCGCGACGGCTCGTCCTGGAAGACGAATTACGATACCCTGCCGGGAAAAGGGAGTTCGGCCGGGGGCGGCTACTCCACGGCCCGCGACCTCCTCAAATACACAATCGCTCTGGAGAAGGCTCTCTACGGTCCGGCAGGAGAGGCGTTGCGGGGCGGCATGGGCATCGCCGGGGGGGCCCCGGGAATAAACGCGGCGCTCGAATGGATGCCCGAGCATGGAGTAACGGTCGTGGTTATGAGCAACCTCAGCCCGCCGGCAGCTATGCGCATGGCCCAGCAGGTCCGGGCCTGGATGCCGCGCTGATTTATCGAATTTTTCAGTTCTTATCGAGGAGGCCGACGTCTCAAAAAAACCTGCTTTCATTGCCGGGCTGTCGGTATTATGGCTATTATTCGAGAGTTACCCAATTCCCGGGCAGACTCGTCGTGATTCTTTATCAGAACAAATGGATGCATTCATCAATGAGTATTTGGATTGGTTCAATATTCCGGGATTATCCATAGCCATTGTGAGTGGGGGTAAGATCGTTTTTTCCAGGGGCTATGGAGTGAACAGCGTGAACACCGGAAAGAGGGTGACTCCCGACACGCTCTATTCCACGGCTTCTGTCACGAAACTGTTTGTCGGCACGGCCATCATGCAATTGGCCGAGCAAAAGCGAATCAACCTCAATGATCCTGTCATAAAATACCTCCCCTACTTTAAGCTGAAGGGTGAAAGTTATAAAAGCATCACCATAATGCATCTGCTGAGCCATACATCGGGCCTGCCCGATATCGAGGCCGAAGAGCTTTACTCATCATGGGAACACCCCGATCATGATGATGAGGCCCTGGAAAGATATGTCCGCAGTCTCCATCATCAATCCTTAATAACCGATCCCGGAGAATCCTATTCGTACAGCAGCATGGCCTATGACATTCTCGGAGACTTGATTAGCAAGGTATCTGGGATGCCCTTTGAGCAGTATATTAAGAAGCATCTCCTTGATCCTTTAGAAATGAAGGAAAGCACCATTTTATTCGAAGGCGCAGATAAAAACCTTCTGGCCTCTCCGCACCTTATGGACGAAAAGTTCGAATACAGGGTGAGCGACATGATGCCCTATAGCCGAAGGCATCCTGCTTGCGGCACACTCTTTTCGAACGTGATGGAGATGAGCCATTGGGCCATCGCCAACATGAACCGGGGATTATTTAAAGGGAAAAGAATATTGCGGGATTCTTCCTACGAGGCGATGTGGCGCCCTGCGGTCATCGAGGATAATCCCGTCGGCATCAGCTGGTTGATAGAAGAATTCGGTCCATACAAGCTATTCTCACACGGCGGCGGTGATCCCGGCTATCGTACGGAATTTTATATTATCCCGGAGAAATCCGCTGGTGTGGTGGTCATGGCCAATTGCTGGGAGGACGAGATCAACCCTATCGCCATGAAGGCACTCCACCTCCTTCTCGGGGAAGAGGAAAAGGATTGGTTTTCATTTTTTCAGGGCCAGATTTGGAAGAGCGTTCGCGAAAACAGCAGCGAAAACACCGTTAGACGATGCCGGGAACTGATCCAAAAGAATGGAAAAGAATTATTTCACCCGGCGATATTGAACCAACTGGGCCAACGCCTGGAAGACATGGACAAAATAGATTACGCCCTGGCTCTCTATAAAATGAACACGGATTTATATCCCGAAATCTTTCGATTATTTAACATCCTGGCAAAAACATATCTCAAAATAGGCAAAAAAGACTTGGCGATTGAAGCCTACAGAAAATCACTCGAATTGAAACCGGATAATAAAGAAGCGGCGGAGATGCTTCAAAAGATCAATAAAGATGAATGAGCCCTCTCCCTTGGCTATTTCTTTTTGGGCTCGTACCCGATACGGTCGAAGGGGTTGACGACACTCGTGGTGATGTTGCGCAGGTGAGAGTTGACCCGTTTGAGCCATCGGGTGTAAATGGCCAGGGCGGCGGCATCCCCCGGTCTGATATCCGAGTCCTTTTCCCTGACCAGCGCCATCACGATATCGTCGCAGCTGTCATTGACCCAGGCGTATTTTTGCATAAGCTCGACTGCCGCCTCTGAATTCCCTTCTTTGAAGCATACCTTGGTCTGGATGAAGCTGTCCTCCAGGGCTTCCTCGATGCGGGCAATCGCTCCCTCGTATTTTCCTCCCCGCAGTTTGCCGGGATGATCCAGGGCAAGCTCCACCATGTTCTTGGCGTAATCCCCTATGCGTTCGATGTCGATGATGATAGAGACCAGGATCAGAGCCGAGGGCAAATCCGCCGTCCCCTGAACAGCCAGATGATTGAACACCATCCGCCGGACTTCGCGCTCGTAGCTGTTGACTTTTTTGTCTGTCTCTTTTACCTGGAGGTTGACCTCGGCGTCTTCCCTTTGTCTCAGGGACTTTTTAGCTTCCACATACATCTCATTGGTGATATCCAGCATCTCAAATGACCGCTGGTAGGCCCGGTCGATCAAGGTGTCCTTTTTGAATATCGCAAGCCATTTTCTGAACATGAGGTTCTCTCCTTATTTCAAAATGAGAATGAACAAGATCGGAATAATAAAAAAGGTGACGATGATATACAAAATGGCAACGAGTTTCTTTTGCCCGGCGATCCTTGAAAACTTCTCAGCCATGGAGATAGGGACAACCTTCAACGGCCACCAGAGAACGATCCCCGACAGGTTGAACAACAGATGAGAAAACGCCACGATAATGGCGGATAGATTCCCGGTCACCAGGGCCGCCAGGATCGCGGTGACCGTGGTCCCGATGTTGGCGCCCAACGTATAGGGGAATATTTGTGCTAGGGTCAGAAGTCCGGCGCCCGCCATGGGCACAGCCAGGGAGGTCGTGATCGAGCTGCTCTGGACGGTGGCCGTCAACAGAAGTCCGACCAAAAAGGCCCGCCAGGCGGTCTTGAACAGGTAGCGGTCGAACCAGGATTCGGCTTTCCTGACTACCAGAACCTTAAGAGATTTCACCATCCGGAGCAGGGCAAAAAGAAGGAGAATGATGGACAGGGCGAAGAGAATCCAAGGATGAACTCCCAGCAGCTCCTTGAGGGCATCCACCGGAGGTTTGGTCAAAGTCTTAACAGGGCTCAGAAGCTTCATCCCGCCGATGTGCTGGAAGTTCTCTCCCATGAGGGTAGCGGCGCGGCCAAGATAATTAAAGTAGTATTGGAGAGGGAACAACACAAGAACCGAAAGCACGTTGAAAAAATCATGCACGACGGCGGCCGACAAAGATCTCCTGAACTCGGCGTCGCGTCGGATCTGACTCAGAGACACGAGCAAGTTGGTCACCGATGTGCCGATATTGGCTCCCATGATGATGGGGATCGCGTTAGCGACGTTCAGGGCGCCCCCGGCCACCATCCCCACGACAATGGACGTTGTAGAAGAAGAGGATTGGATGATCGAGGTCGACAGGATCCCGATGAACAGGCCGACCAGGGGGTTGGTCGTCGTCGCGATCAGGGTTTCGGCCAGCCCTTTTCCAAACATCTTGAGGGATGCGCCCATCAGCTCGAGGCTGAAAAGGAAAAGATACAAGAAGAAGAAAAGGAAGATGAGGTTGAACAAGGAGTAGTGACGTCGATAAATATCTTTCAGCGCATTCATCCGGAACCTCTTTTTTCCTTTAGGACTTGAGGGCCTCCCGGTTCACAGCGCTAGTATCAAAAAGGACGATATAAATCAAACGGGCTTCCGCTTTTGGGCAGAGGAAAGTTTCTCCGGCTCCACTGGGTGCCGCACGGAGCAAATATTCACTTGCTCTTGGGCCAATAGGAAAGGTCGGGACGGGCGCGGCCGGTTTTTGATTCCATCCTTCTGATCAGGGCCCGGGTCCTCTTCGACAGCGCGGCCCCCTCCTCCCCCATCGCCTTCCAGAATTTCTCTTCGGTCGCGGTATAGTCGGCCGCGCTCTTGCCGTACTCGAACCAGACATAGACCGGCATCTTCGTCCCCAGGTCTCCCAGGTAGGTTAAAAATGGGTCCCGGGCCTTCTTGGCCGTGCTCAGAGCGATCCATTCCTTGTTGATGGCCTCGAATTCCGCTTCTTTTCCTGGGATCACCCAGACGTAGTCCCAGGTGCAATAGCCGATCTCTTCCGGTTTCAAGCGCTCTTTTTCCGGGAGAAACGAGATGTCCGGACGGAAACGCCAGAACGTATAGACGCGCTCGAGTTCGGCGGCGACGATGCGTCCATGGAGCGCCTGGAGTTTCTCCGGGCTCATCTTTTGGTGGAGATCGTCCCAGGCTTTGAACCAAAGGTCAATGTCGGCATAGCTCTTCAAGGGATAGATGGCATAGTAATGACAGTCGTCCGTTGCATAAACATAAACACTGAAGGGGAATTTGTGCTTCTCCAGGGCGGCCATGATTTCCTTGAGGGCCGCTTCATATTCCGCGGCCTTGGAAACATCGACCAGGAAATCGCCCATGAGATAGAGCTGCGGCTGAGGCTCCTGAGAACGGGACTGAGCGGGCCAGGTGCCAAGGAATAGGGCAAGCCCTAAGATCAGGAGAATCGGTTGTCTTCTTAACATGAATCCCTCCTTCATCCGGCAAGCATAGTCATTAATTCACGGATCGTCAAACTGTTTTGTCCCGACCGGAAGGATTTCCGTTGGACGGGGGGAGGAGGGCAGCCTCCTACCCCCTTCTAGGTTGATAACATATTTAGAAACGCTTCTATCCCGGCCGTGTTATTAGGGTTTCAGGCCCGGCTTATGGAGTTCAATAGAGGGAATTGGGAATTCCCGGAAAGGAATGGCGGAAAATATTTCTTAGAGAGGGAAAGCCCTGGCAATCCTGAACATTGCCTCCAGGTTCTCGGCGGGAGTCTCGAGGGCCAGGGTGCAGCCGGAGCTGAGGACAAAACGCCGGTGTCCGGAGGACCGGACGGCTTCGATGAGATAACAAGCGGCGCGTTCGACCTGGTCAGGGGTGCTCCGTGCAAGCAATCCGACCGGGTCGAGGTTCCCCCAGAGGGCCACATCCGGGCCGACGATTCGGCAGGCCAAAATGATATCAACCTTGTGATCGATCTCCAGGACGTCGGCGCCCGAACCGGCCATGTCTTCGAGGATAGGGGTCGAGTCCCCACAGATATGAAGAGAGACCGGCTTTCCGGTGGCGGATTTGAGCCCGGAGATCAGACGCTTCTCAAACGGCAGCGCCAGCTCTCGATACAATTCCGGCCCGATGAGCCCGGCCGGCGAGTCACCCCCGCTGAGCATGTCGGCGCCCGCCTCCCCCATCGCTCGTCCGTAAGCAAGTCCATAGTCCAAACAGCATTCCATGACCGCCTCGACCAAGGTGCGATTATCGTGAATCATCAGCATGATCTCATTGATGCCGAGGAGCTGGGCGGCCAGGGAAAATGGATATTGGTCGAAGCAAGCCACAACGAACGTCTCTTTGCCCAGTTTTTCAACGATAAGACGGAGGGCCTCAAGCATGAGCGGGTAGCGCCCCTGTGTACCTGAATCGGGTTGGGGGATCCGATCGAGGTCTGCGGCCTTTTGGATAATCGCCGGGCCGAGGCCTCCCCAGGGCAACCCATTATCGGGCGCGCCAACCCGAGCTCCCATTGCCTGCGCGCTGACCCAGGTATCCGCCGAGGCCCAGACGGCGTCGGGGCGAAACCTTTCGTAATAGCGGACGACACAATCGGCCAGGATTCGCGGATCGCTCGTGTAGTCGTGGAGAGAGATCCCAGCGACCCGGGCGCAGTAATGAACCGCCAGCGGACCCACGGCTGCCCGCGGCGCATCGGCGCCTCGGAGCGACCGTCTGACAATCTCCTTGGAATTCAACGGAATTTTGGCTAGCCTTTTTCGGCCGCCGCAGTCCACAGCCGGCGGAAGATCCGTCTCAGGAAGAATCCCGCGACCAGGAAAAGAGCGCTCCAGGCGCAACCGGCCGCGGCATTACCGTAGAGGAAGCTTCCCGCCCCGAACAGGGCGGAATAGACAAACAGACAGCCGGTGATCCAGCCCAGAAGCGCTTGGGTCAAGTAACCGGGTTCGTCGTCAACTCCCGCTTCTTTCCTGACCGCCCTCCATCCCGGGCCCGCCGGACGCACCAGCCGGCAGAAATCGTGGAGCTTAGACCTCTCTACCGGTTTTGTCAGGAAGGTCGTCAATCCCCAGATGACCGTGGTGATGGCGACGGTCAGGATGAGGGAAATATGGGCCGGCATCCCCAGGCCCATTTTGCCGGCGACGAAAAACCCTAACGCGGCCAGGAACGAGCTGGCCATGGCGGCGATCTCACTCCAGCCGTTGATCCGCCACCAGAACCAGCGGAGGAGATAGATTAGGCCCGTCCCGGCTCCTACCGACAGCATCAGGTTGAACGCCTGGCGCGCCGAATCGAGGACGAAAGTGAACAGCGCCGCCAGGATCATCAGCCCCACCGTGACCAGGCGGCCGACGAGCACGTAGTGCTTTTCGGTCCTCCCCGGCTTCAGGAAACGCCGGTAGAGGTCGTGAACCAGGTAGGAAGTCCCCCAGTTGAGGTGGGTGATCAAGGTCGAGACATAGGCGGCCAGCAGGCCGGCGACCATTATGCCCATGAAACCGGCGGGCAGGAATTTGAGCATGGCCGGGTAGGCCATGTCGTGGCCGATGAGCCGAGGGTCGACGTGGGGCAGGGCGCGCTGGATGTCGGAGAGGTGCGGGAAGACGACGAGCGAGCAGAGGGCCACGATGATCCAGGGCCAGGGCCGGGCCGCATAATGGACGACGTTGAAGAGGAGCGTTCCCGAGAGAGCGTCCTTTTCGGTCTTGGCGGCGAGCATGCGCTGCGCGATGTAGCTCCCTCCGCCCGGTTCCGCTCCCGGGTACCAGACGGACCACCACTGGATGGTGACGGGGATGATGAAGACGGCCAGTGCGGCATCCAGGCGGCTGAAGTCGGGAAGGAAGTTGAGAGTCGCCGGGTCGAGCTTGGAGAGCAATCCCCCCAGGCCCCCCACTTCCGGCTGTTTGAGGGCATAGACGGCGGCGGCGACCGCCCCGGTCATGGCGATCCCGAACTGGATGAGGTCGACCACGAGCACACCCCAAAGGCCCGAGGTCGCGGCGAAGATGACGTTTATTCCGGCGCAGATGAGCAGAGTCTTGGCCATCGGCCAGCCGAGGATGACGTTGGCGATCTTGGCCGCGGCCAGGTTGACCGAGGCCATGATCACGCAGTTGAAGAGCAGGCCGAGGTAGACGGCCCGGAAGCCGCGGACGAAAGTGGCCGGCCGGCCGGAGTAGCGGAGCTCGTAGAATTCGAGGTCGGTGAGGACTCCGGAGCGCCGCCACAGCCGGGCGAAGAAGAAAACGGTCATCATCCCGGTGAGCAGGAAGGCCCACCACAGCCAGTTGTTGGCTACGCCCTGTTCCCGGACGATATTGGTCACCAGGTTCGGGGTGTCGGAGCTGAAGGTGGTGGCAACCATGGAGATTCCGATCAGCCACCACGGCGCCGCCCGGCCCGAAGTGAAGAACTCGGCCGTGCTCGACCCGGCCCGCCGGGCCATGAACATTGCGGGGATGAAACAGATGATGATCGAGACGGCGACGATCGCCCAGTCCAACAGGGTCAGGGTCATAGGGATGCTCTATATATCAGCGATTGGAGATGACTGTCAATAGGGTTTGGTTCTGAGGAAGCATTCCTGGTTGTGTTGATGCTACGGGGGGTTCAGGACGGCCTCCTGCGCCCTACATGTAGATTTTGTATACAGAGATGCTTCCTGATTGGTTAGGTGACGGCGAAGGGGTGAACACTTCGCCTATCAGCGCAGACGCTTTTTTAGCGCGGCCCGCACCTCGCGGTCCAGCTCCCGCTCCTTGATGGCCCGCTTTTTTTCATAGGCCCTTTTGCCCTTGGCCAGGGAGATCTCCACCTTGACCCTCCCCTTCTCGTTAAACATCACCTTGGTCGGGACGAGGGTGTAGCTCTTTTCGCGGATCTTGCCGATAAGCCGTTTGATCTGCTGGCGGTGGAGGAGGAGCTTCTTCTCCCGGAGCGGGTCATGGTTGAAGATATTGGCCTGTTCGTAAGGGCTGATATTCATGTGGAGAAGGAAGACCTCGCCGTTTCGGATCTCGGCGTAGCTGTCCTTCAGGCTGACCCGGCCCCCGCGGACGGATTTCACCTCGCTTCCCCGCAAGGCGATCCCCGCCTCCAGGCTCTCGATGATCTCATAATTGTGATAGGCCTTCTTGTTCGAAGCCACGATCTTCATGGGCTCACCCGGCGGCGCCGGGACCAAGGGTGATGCGCACCAGACTGACGTGTCGCTTGTTCATCCGCTCGACAATGAAGCGGTTCCCCTCGAACTCCAGGCTTAGACAAAGATAAGCAAGTTCCAGTAAATTCAAATTCTCTGCTGGTCGTTGTTTCAACCGATCAATATTAGAAAAAAATTCTTCGCCTCCTTTCATTTTTCCAACGAAATGACTCG
>CAYOZW010000010.1:0-30136 GCA_964408495.1 uncultured Eubacteriales bacterium | reverse complement strand
AACGATTTTCTCAAGGCCAAGGAGTTTTTTTCTCAATTTCCCCAGAGGCACCGCGTCATCTGGGCATCCGGGCCGTCCTGCTCCACGCTCTATGACCTTCTGGAGAAATACGACCTTTCGGCGGGGCGGGACGGCAAAGGCCGTTCGGCCTGGATCGCCTACGGCTACATCCTCTCTCGCGAAGACAGCAAAGTCATCGCCCTTCACGACTGCGACATCGTCAATCATTCGCGGGAGCTCGTCGCCAGGCTATGTTATCCCGTTGCCTCGCCCAGCATCGATTATGCGTTCTGCAAAGGGTACTACGCCCGGGTCACCGACCGCATGCACGGCCGGGTAACCCGTTTGTTCGTCACCCCCCTCATCCGCAGCCTGGAAAAGCTGTTTGGCCACCTGCCTTTGCTGGTCTATTTGGACAGCTTCCGCTACCCCCTGGCCGGAGAATTCTCTATGCTGACCGACTTTGCCGGGATCAACCGCATCCCGAACGACTGGGGACTCGAAGTGGAGACCTTGGCGGAAGTCTACCGCAATTACTCACTGCGACGCGTTTGCCAGGCCGAGCTCTGTGAGACCTATGAGCACAAGCACCAGCCGCTCTCGGCCGAAGACCCGAAAACGGGGCTGATGAAAATGACCATCGATATCGCCCGGTCGATTTTCCGGAACCTGGCGGTCGAGGGGATCATCCTCAGCCAAAGTGCCTTGAGTACCCTGCTCATCAATTATCAGCGAACGGCCAAGGACGCCATCAAACGGTACCGGGATGACGCCGCCATCAACGGCTTGATTTTCGATTCCCACCAGGAGTCGGGCATCGTCGAGGCGTTCAGCCGCGCCCTGCAGATCGCCGGGAAGTCATTCCTGGACGATCCTCTCTACTCTCCCCTTATCCCTAACTGGAACCGGGTGATCTCGGCCATCCCCGATTTTCTGGACCGCCTTCGCAACCTCATCGAGAAAGAGAACACCGGCTAGAAGTAGACGCGAAATGAAGCGAAGATCATATCCGGATAGGCCCCGAACTCGGAGTGGAAAAGGCGCCGGGGAGACTCGATGGGAGCGAGGATGGTTTCCGGCCTCTTGCCGAAACCGATATACGCACCGCCTGCCAGGTAGATATTATCAGCGATGTTGTATTCAAGTTGAGGGGCGAGAACAACCGACCTGTCGCTGAGGTTGAGAATGACCAGACCCGTGAAGGGAACGAGCGGGGAAAGCTGGACGGTCGTTCCGAAGTTGAGGTAATGGCGTCCCAGGAGATAAACCGCCCCATCCTGGTAGGGTGTCGTATCAAGAAGGCCGATGTACTCCTCCGGGCGTCCCGCCCCGGCGGAGCTGAAATGGTATTCGATAAACCCATAGGTCGTGCTGCTCGGGCTGTAGTCGAGACCGGCGGAGATCCGGCCGTAACTTTTTTCCTTCTCCGGGCGGTTTTCGTTGAAGGTGTTGGGAATGACCCAGGCGGCTTCCATCCAGAGGCCGGCCCCTCCTAAGGCCCGGGCCAGGTCCAAACCGAGAAGCAAGTGATTCCGGAACGCCAGCAGCAAGCCGGAAACGTCCGTTTTGAGTTGGTAGGTTTTTCCCCGGATGAAGAAGGCGTTTTTCCCGGGAGCGAAATCTCGGCCCGCGATGGCCCCCATGTCCAGCTCGTCCAACGGACCGAGGGGGACACGGACGCGGACCGCGTCGACCCCCAGCCGTTCCTCCTTGTCCAGCTCGTTGAAAGAAAAAGGGGCGATGATATCGGTCGGGTTGACGACGCGGGCGCTCCCCCAGGCCACGGCCTGACGGCCTAAAATGATGTCCGCACCCCCTGTTCTGAGCGTGATCGAGAAACGGTCCAGGTTGTGATAGAGGGCGAAGCTGGCCGGCGTCTGGCCGGGACCGGGATAAAGAATATCCCGGAAGTCGGTAAGGCGGTATTCCGGAAGCGTCAAGGCGGGAAACAAGAGGTCCTGCCCGAAAAGACGGGAATCCTGGATGCGAGGGGATACGTCATAGGCGATGTCTATAGATATCCGGCTCGAGGGGCGGTAGGTCATCTCCAGGCGCAGCCTGTTGTTCACAGCGCCAAGGTCGGGCTCATCGAACTCCGCATTTGCCGGCAAGGAGGCCGGCGGCATGATCAGGATGGAAAAATTCTTGACGTATCCCCGCACAGAAAGGCGATCATCAGCCCCGGCCGGTCCGGCTTGGAGAATCAGAACGGCCAGGATGGCCGGGACGATCCCGCCTGTCCTCAATTCAGGGCCCTCCGTTCGTCCTCGACGACGCGTCCATCCTTGAGGGTGATGACCCGGTCCGCGCGCTCCCGAACCATCGGGTCGTGGGTGGAGAAGAGAAAGGTCATGCCCGTCTTGCGGTTCAGCTCACGCATCATATCGAGAAGAGCGGCGCCGGTTTGGGAGTCGAGGTTGGCGGTCGGCTCGTCCGCCAATATCAGCTCGGGGCGCGAGACCATGGCCCGGGCGATGGCCACCCTCTGTTGCTGGCCGCCGGATATTTTCGGCGGAAAACGCCTTTCGAACCCTTCCATGCCGATCTCGGCCAGTATTTTCCGGACGCGCCCTCGACGCTCCTCCTTGGCCAGGCCCTGAAGCAGCATGATGTATTCGATGTTTTCTTCGACCGTGAGGACCGGGATCAGGTTATAGGCCTGGAAAATGAAACCGACGTGGTCACGCCGGAAATCCGCCAGTTCCCGGCCGCTCATCTTGGAGACCAGCTGGTCTTTCAACCAAATTTTTCCGGCGGTCGGCCGCTCCAGGCCGGAGATGAGATTGAAGAAGGTTGTCTTGCCGGATCCCGAAGGGCCGACCACAGCCGTGAATTCTCCGGTCTCGACGGTCAAATCGATACCTCGGACGGCGGCGACGACGATGTCGTCATCACGGAATTCTTTCTGGACGTCTTCGGCGACAATGAGCCGTTCCTTGCCGTTATTCATCTCATTCTCCTTCAGAGGCTTTTCCGGAGGGCATCGGATATCGACATCCGGGCGGCGACCCCCGCCGGATAGAGGCCGACCAGCAAGGTGAAAAAGAATACGGCCGCCGGGTAGATGAGGAACTGCTGAAGATGAAGCTCGGGGTAGAGCATTTCGTAAAACGTCGTTCCGGCGAACTCGATGCCGCGGTAGTCGATGCCGGTTTTCATAACGATCAGCGTGATGATCAAACCGAGGACGGTTCCCATGGCGATGCTCAGAACAGCCAGGGCGCCGGCCTCGAAGACCACCAGCCGCCGGACGCCGCCCGGCCGGGTTCCGACCGCCCGGATGACCCCGAATTCGAACATCCGCTCGTAAATGGACATGAACAGCGTGTTGATGATCCCGAAGGCGACGATGCCGAAGAGGAGGACGGCCATGAAAATGAGCGAGATCCAGACCATGTTGAGGACGCCCTTGAGCTGGGGGAGAAGGACCATCCAGCTGACCGCTTCATTGCCGTTAACCGAGTACTTCTCCCAGAACGACGTGTTGCCCTCGGCGGCAGAATCAAGGGAACGGAACTTAATGGCGATCTCGTGAACGCCCGTTCCGAGGCCCAGCATCTCCTGGGCTTTTCCCAGGCGGACAAAGGCGAAGCCGCCGTCCATTTCCTTGATGTTGAAATGATAGATCCCCGAAACCCTGAACATGTCCTGGGCGAGCGAGCCGCTCCCGGCCTGGGACACGGTGACCACCACCCGGTCTCCCAAGGAGACCTCAAGAAGGTCGGCCAGTTGGCTGCCGATGACGATATCCCGGGCCTCCGGCCCGGAGAAAAAATCCCCTTGCTGGATGTTGTCGTCGATGTGAGAGAGCGGCTTTTCGCTCTCCGGATCGAGGCCGACGAACAGGACCGAGCTGACGTTGGCCGGAGAAGTGATCATGCCGAAACTCATGGCTCGGCGGGTGAAAGCCTCGACCTCCTCCTCCTTCGCCAAACCGGCAATGACTTCGGCGGGGTTATTGATTGTTTTTTCAACGTCCTGGGTCAGCCGAAAACCCTGCCGGTGAATCTGGCCTTCACCCGAATAGGCCGCGGTGGCTGAATGGATCATGTTGGCCTTCATCCCCAGAATGAGGGCATCGGTGAAGATCAGCGTGGCCAGGCCTACGCCGATGGCCAGGCCGGCGATAAAAGTCCGGCGCTTGTTGCGAAATATGTTCCGCCAAGCCAGCTTGATGGTGAATCCCACGGCGTCCTCTTAGTGCATCCTCATGGTTTTGGCGGGCTCCGTCCGGGCGGCCTTGATGGCCGGCACGAGGCTGACCAGGACGGCGCTGAGGATGACCGTGATAGCGGGAATGACGAAACTCCGCAGGTTGATCTCCGACTTCATGGTATCGAAGACCATGCCTCCGTAGGTGAGCCCCGAACTGAATTTGATCCCGTGTCTGGACAGGATCGCGTTGGTGCCCAGCCCCAATCCGGCGCCGATGATCATCGCGATCAATGACAAGACTATGATCTCGAGCAGGACCAAGCGGACGATCTGCCGGGGTTTTGTCCCGATGGCCTTGAGAAGACCGTATTCGCGCCTCCTTTCCAGCACCGACATCAGGACGGTGTTGAGGACGCCGACGGCGACGATGACGACGATGATGACCAGCATGACCCACATGCCCGCTTTGTCCGCCCGCATGGCTTCATAGAAAGACCGGGCGAAGACCTGCCAGGGATCGACCGAAAGTGTGGGGTCATCGATAAGCCCGGAGAGCGTCGCGGCGATCCTGTTCACCCGGCTGAGCCGGTCGACGACAACGGCGATCTCGTGCAGGCGGTCACCGAGGACAAGATAATCCTGGGCCGTGCCCAGGGGCAGGAAACAAGACATCCGGTCGCTCAGGTCGTCGCCCGTCGCGGCGATTCCGACAAGGAGGTAGAGGTCCTGGGCGATGGAGCCGTCGGCCGCTTGGGAAACAAGGACGACCTGGTCCCCGGTTTTCGCCTGCAGGATCTCGGCCAAGCCCTTGCCCAGGACGACTTCTCCGGCCCGGAGATCGGAAAAACTCCGCCCCCGGACGATCTTTCTGTCGAAGTGGGTCGCCGCATTTTCTCTCTGGGGATCGAGCCCGATGATCTGGACGCCGGCGCTTTTCTCGCCGAGGGCTGCCAGTCCGGCTCCGTAGACCCGCGGCGCCCAGGATTCGACGGAATCCTCCCGTTCAAGGATGGCTCCGATTCTCTGCGCCGTATCGATGGTCTTATAGAGGGACGGCCGTTCGAGGTAGGTTTTCTCATGGATCTGGATATGGCCGAGTCGGTTGCGGGTGAACTGGTCGATGATGTTGTTGTAGCTTCCATCCGCCCAGCCGATAAAGATAACGGCCAGGGTAAAACCGCCGACGATGCTCAAGCCGGTAAAGATGGTCCGGCGTTTCTGCCGGAAGATATTCCGAAAGGCCATCCTCAGAGTCAGCATTCTTAATTCCCTCTGCGGAGGTTCCGCAGGGTGAAAATATCCGGGGCGATCCCGGCATCGAATCGCGCTTCGAGGTAGCGCAGGACGGTTTTCTGCCCCTCTTTTGTCCGCGGTATCAGTTCCATGACCGCCGGGATGCGACGCCTCCCGAAAGGCTTGACCTCCCTGAACAGCATTTCCCTGACAAGATTACCTTTTTCGTCAAAAAATTTCTGCCAGACGGGCATCGCATCGGCGCGTTGGGCGGCGATAATAACATGGCCCCAGACGATGGGAAGTCCCTCCTTGGGAACGCACTTGACATAGACAAGGCCCTCTTCCGGAGCATCGGGAGTGACGAGTTCGAAATGATAGGATTCGAGAAAGGTGAATTCCTTGACGAGGTCGTCGTTGGTGAGGTCGGAACCCATCCAGGAGCTCATCATCATCGAAGGAGGGATCTTCATGACCTTGTCGATTTTAGGCAAGTAGTTCCACATCTCGTTGCCGATGCGGAGGGTCGTGATGCCCTCCTCCTTCTTCGGCTCGAGAATCCGGATGAACGTCTTGTCCATTCCCAAGCTCCAAGCCTTCATCCGCAAGGTCCGTTGCCAGTGGGGCGTGACGATCTCCATCTCCACTAGAGCCTCGCTCGAATCACTCCGGTAGAGGGCGTCGATCTGGCGGACGATAGTGGCGGCGTCGGCATCGATCTGGCTCTGCGCACTCCCGGGGCCGCTGAAGGCCAGCAGTCCACCCAGGCCGATAAGAAACCACATTTTGCGCATCTTCGACTCCTTAAAAAGACGATAGCCACCGGGGATAACGGAGGACGTGGACAACATAGCGCTTACAAACAAAATACCATATCCGGGTGAGGGAGAAAACCGAAAAAATGAAAAAAAGGCCTCCCGGCGGCTGGGCTATTGCTGAAAAGAAGCCTGGGCCCGGATGAGGTCATGGAGGGTGATGATTCCGACGACGCTGCCGGTGTCCCTGTCCACGACGATGAGTGCCGAAACCGGCGAGGCAATGAACTTGTCCCCGATTTCCCGGACCGGCTGGTCCGGGAAGCAGGTGATGGCCGGCTGGATTTCCGGGAGCGTGTTGGCGAGTACGCCTCTCATGATCTCCTCCCGGGTGACGATTCCCTCGAGCCGTCCGTCCAGCAGGACCGGGAAACACACATAGGGATACCGATCGATGAGCTCTTTGAGGGCCTTAACCTCCAGCTTCCGGACGGCCACAGGCTTGGGGTTGGCGATAGCCGAGACGGGAAGGTTCTGCCAGCTGTGCAGGTCCAGAGGGGGCCGGATTTTGTGAAGCTCGTGTCCGTCCTGGACCAGTAGGGCGTCGTAGAAGTTCAATTTTGCGGTCCGCCTGGCGATGGCCTGGCTGATGACCAGGCCGATCATCAGACCCGGGATCAGCTCGAACTGGTGGGTCATCTCGAAAACGATCAGCAGAGAAGTCATAGGGGCCCTGACGATCGCCCCGAGACAGGCGCTCATCCCGACAGCCGCCAGGACGACGTGGTCGGCCGAGGACAGGGGAAGCCAAAGGCCGGCCAGGCCGGCGGTGAAGAACCCGGCCATGCCGCCGATGAAAAGGGACGGTGCGAAAATGCCGCCGGACCCGCCGAAGCTGTATCCGGCCACGGTGGCGACCAGCTTGGTGACAACCATCAGGCCGGCGATCTTCCAGGGGAAGTCGTTGGCCAGGGCGGCCGAGAGGTCCTGGTATCCCAGGCCGAAAACGCCGATCTTTCCAGTGGTCCAATACACGGAAGTGCCGATCACCCAGGTCAAGAAAGCTCCGATGATCGGCAGGAGCCAGACTGGAAGGCGGCGCCGCCGGAGCTGTTCTCTCCAGGAGATGGTCATACCCTGAAAGGCCATTCCGGCCAGGGCGGCCAGGGCGGCGGCAAAAGGAACGATCAAGTAATGGGCCCAGGTCACGCGGGCAACGGGCGGGAGCGAGAAGGCCGGCTGCCGGCCGACCAGGGCATGGACGACAAAAGCGCCGACGACCGAGGATAGGATCACTCGTCCTAAATAGCGGCTGTTGAAATCGCCGATGACCTCCTCGATGACGAAGGTGATGGCCGCCAGCGGGGAGTTGAAGGCGGCGGCTAGGCCGGCGGCCGCGCCGACCACAGAGGCGCTGCGGCGCTCCCGCCGCCCCAGGCCGAACAACCCGGCTGCGTTGGAAGCCACTCCGCTTCCCACGTAGATGGAAGGCCCCTCTCGGCCAAGGCTGTTTCCTCCGCCGATGCTCAGCACTCCGGCCACGAACTTGACCAGGGACGAGCGGGGGGACATGTAGCCCATTTCCTTCCAATAAGCCGTCTTGACCTGGGGGACACCGCTTCCCGCGGCTTCGGGGGACACCCAGAAAAGGAGCGCACTGACGATGACCGATGCGCCCATGATGACGGCGAAGCTGGCCAAGGCAAAAGCGGATTTGGACCGACCCGTGAATTCCAGGAAGGTCCGGGAGAATAGCAGGTTCGTCAAGAAGAGAAAGGCGACCGCAGAGAGGCTGGCGCCCAACCCGAGGATCCCAGTTTGGATGAGGGAGCGGGCGTTTTCGGGGAGCTTCTGGAGGGTTTCGGTCAGGTGGAGACGCATCATGGTGAGGGCTCGAGATTCCCTATTCTAGTGCAATTCCCGGGCAATGAAAACCCCTGCCGATAATTTGACAGCTACTCCCGATATATTTATATTAAGCCGCATGCTTTTCGGGCCGATGGCTGCCGCGCAAAATCCAGGAGCGGGAGGCTAAGCTATGTTCAAAGGACATCCCAAGGGCCTGTTCGTCGCTTTCTTTGCCAACATGGGCGAGCGCTTTGGCTTCTACACCATGATCAGCATTTTCGTCCTGTTCATGCAGGCGAAGTACGGCCTGTCCGCGGGCACGGCGGGATTCATGTACTCGACTTTCATGGTCGGAGTCTACATCCTCCCTCTCCTCGGCGGCTTTCTTGCCGACCGATACATCGGCTACGGCCGGACGATCAGCCTCGGCATCATCGTCATGTTCATCGGCTATTTCATGTTGACTCTGCCGACAGCCATGAATACAGGATTTCCCCTGGTTGTTGCTGCCCTGGCCGTCATCTCGCTGGGCACGGGCCTATTCAAAGGCAACCTCCAGGCCCTGGTCGGCAACCTCTACGACGACCCGAAATACGACGCCCTCAGGGATAGGGCCTTTAATATTTTTTATATGGGAATCAACATCGGCGCCATGTTCGCCCCGACAGCTTCGGAGAAGGTGAGCAATTGGATCCTCAAGGCTTCGAACTATTTTTATGATGCCCGGATCCCGGCTTTGGCCAACGACTTCCTCAAAGGGAAGCTGCCCGACGCATCCTCTTTTCTGGCCATCGCTCGGGGGCAGGATGCTTCGGCCACGCTGGATACCCTGGGACGGTTCTCTACGGATTACATCAACGCCCTGAGCAAGTCCTACCACTTCGGCTTCGGCGTTGCCTGTCTCAGCCTGATCCTGTCCATGACCATTTTCTGGGCCTTCCGCAAGCACTACAGGACGGCGGACTTCACGGAGCGCCAGAAGGCCAAGTCCGAGGCCCTCAAGTCCCAGGTGGTCGAGCTAACCCGCGAGCAGACACGCCAGCGGCTCATTGCCCTCGGCCTCGTCTTCGGCGTCGTCATCTTCTTCTGGATGGCCTTCCACCAGAGTGCCGTCACCCTGACCTACTTCGCCCGGGACTACACCGTCCCGAGCGTCGGCAAGGCGACCAACCTCTGGTTCGATATGACAGGCCTCCTCCCGGTCTTCCTGGCCCTGGTGGGGCTGGTCTTCCTCTTGAAGAAATCGTCGGGCCGGGTGGCCCGCCTCCTCGGCGCGGCCTCTTTTGCCGGCTTTGGCATCCTGGCCTACCTCCGCTACAGCGGGTACAGCGCAACGAATCCTTTCCAGCCCCAGATGTTTCAGCACTTCAACCCGTTCTTCATCGTTGTCCTGACGCCCCTGGTCATCGCCCTCTTCGCTTGGCTCAACCGCAAGGGCAAGGAACCCTCGGCGCCGCGCAAAATCGGCACCGGCATGCTTATCACCGCCGCGGCCTACACCATCCTGGTGGTGGCCTCGTTTGGCCTCGCCAGTCCGCGGGCCCTCGGGGGTCTCGTCGCCCCGGCCGAATCCCACGTCTCCGTCTACTGGCTCATCTCGACCTATTTAGGGCTGACGATCGCTGAGCTCTTCCTCAGCCCCATCGGCATCTCCTTCGTCTCGCGCGTCGCTCCCCCTAAGTACAAGGGATTGATGCAGGGCGGCTGGTTCGCTGCGACGGCTGTCGGCAATTCCCTCGTCGGGGTCATCGCCTGGTTCTGGATGCGGGTGCCGCTCTGGGCGGTCTGGGCGATTCTTGTCGGGGCCTGTCTCCTGTCTGCAGCCTTCATCTTCTCCATCATGAAGCGTCTGGAGCGAGCCGCCCAGGTTTAAGTCGGCAGAGCTTAGTTCGCGTACTTGACCGAGCAACCATAGGGCCTGGTTGCCGTCGTGGCCACGGGTTCTCCCTTACTCATCGACTTGAGGGCCAGTTTGACATAGTTCACCCGGTCCGGCCGGGTTCCTTGGGGGTCATCATCGACAGCGCCGTTGTAGGCCAGTTTCCCCTCTTTATCGATGATGAACATGTGCGGGGTTGTTTTCGCACCGAGCGCTTTCCCGGCCGTTCCATCAGGGTCCATCAGGAACCCGGTGAACGCGGCTTTCCAATCTGCATAGATTTTTTTCAGGTCCTCTGCCGGCCTGAAATTGGCGTGGCCGGGGTTGGTCGAGTTGATGACCAGCCAGACGACTCCCTTATCCAGGCATTCTTTTTGCAGGGCGGGCATCAGGCCGTCCTTGTAGTGACGCTGGACGACGGGACAGCCGGGGTTGGTCCATTCGAGAACGACGATCTTGCCCTTGTATTCGGATAGATTGTGGGTATTCCCGTCGAGACAGGTGAGCTGGAAATCGGGGGCCGGATTGCCGACGGCCGGCGGCTGATCTTGGGCCGACAGGATTCCCGGCAGGACGGTCAATCCCGCGATCAGAGCGAAAAGAAAAATTCCTTGACCTCGTCTGTTCATGTTTTTATACCTCCTTCATGACGAATGATCGATGGGTTTGACCGGGATAGAGACTTCATAGGCGTCGTCGCCGAGGATGAGAAGGCCGTCGATCCGGGCGAGCGCGGCCGCGGGACCGGAAGGCTCGAGCGGAATGATCACATTTCCCCCGCTCACGGTGATCCGGTTATGAGCGATCACAAAATTTTCTATTGGATAGGGGAAGAAATCCGAAACCCGGCCGGCCTCTTTTCCCAGTAGCGGGAATTCCACCTGCCAGCCATTGGACGACTTGATGAGCCTAGCCGTCTCTGCCGTGACCTGGGCCATCTCCAGCCGCCCGGGAAATTTGGCGCCGAACCGGGATAGCATTGCTTTGGATCTCTTGCGATCAGCGGCTGTCGGCGCTGCCGGCGAGAGCTTGACGGTTTCCCGGCCGGTGACACAACTCTCTTGGCAGGCCATCCAACTTAGCCGGCAGGCGATCGTGGGGGGCTTCGCCGGGATCTGTGTTCCAGCGGGCTGAATCTGGCAGACGATGAGGACCTCGTTCTTGAAGCCGTAGGCGACGATCTCTCCGCTGACGATCTTCTCCGGGATGGGGTATTGGAGCGGTCCGGCCTCATAACCAGGAGGAAGCTCCCAGGTTATTTCCGGGGCGAGGCCGGCATCACCGGGATTGATCCAGTAGAGATGCCAGCCTGGGGCGAGTTCGATGTGGAGCCCAACCGTCATAATCGACGGCGGTTGGGATTCCAAAAGGAGGAGTTCCACCTTGCCCAGTGGCTTTTCCTCGCCTCTCGAGCCGACAACGAGAAGAGCCATTGTCAGCAGCATCCAGCCAGCCAGGCGGCCCCTTCGTTTGTCCGTCCGCCCGTCGCCTCGCCGCTTGTCCATGCCTCTCCATCATAGCGGAGGCCGGGGACATCGTCAATAATTTCTATCGATTATATAGAGTTAATAGGAATTAGCTGGGTGCACGGTGGCATCCTTAATTCTTCGTCCCCATTTTCTTTCCATTTTCTGGAGGCGGATACATTTTTTTGAGAATCCCTCCCCCTTGATGGGGGAGGGATTGGGAGAGGGTGAACTAAATTGACTTCTCTCTCCCGGACGCGGTATTCTTTCTGCTCGGTTGAAACGTTGACCGATAGATAATAAGGCTAAATTCGGGAGGTTTCGATAATGAAAATGCGGAGATCGATGATCATCGCGATAATGGTGATTGCTTTGACCGGCGCGGCGCTTGCCGCAGTCGAGCCAGCCAAGCGGCCAGTCAAACTCGAGGATTTCGCCCGCTTGAAGACTGTCCGGGACCCGCAACGTTCTCCGGACGGCCGCTGGGTGGCTTACACCGTCAGTACGATCGATCTTGAAAAGGACAAACGCGACACCGATATCTGGATGGTGAGTTGGGAAGGGGGAGAGGAGATCCGCCTGACCTCGAGCCCCGAGAGCGAGAGCCAGCCGCGCTGGAGCCCCGATAACCGCTATCTCGCTTTCCTGGCCTCTCGCGGGGATGAGGAGGAGAAGAAAAAGGGCGCCCAGGTCTGGCTGCTCAATCGTCTGGGTGGAGAGGCCCTGCGCCTCACGGACATTAAGGGAGGAATTTCAGACTACGCCTGGTCTCCCGACGGTAAGCGGCTCGTCCTCGTCGTCCGCGACCCGGACCCGGATGATGAGCCGGAGAAAAAAGAGGGGTGGAAACGCAAAGCCAAACCTCCGCTTGTCATCGAACGCTACCATTTCAAGCAGGACAGGGCCGGGTACCTCGGCAGCCTCCATCAGCACCTCTGGATATTCGACCTGGAGACGCGCAAGGGAGAAGTGATCACTTCAGGGACATTTGATGAGCGGGCCCCGGCCTGGTCTCCGGACGGCCGCTGGATCGCTTTCGTCAGCAACCGCGCCCCCGACCCTGATCGGTCGGCCGACAGCAACATCTTTGTCATCGAGGCCAAAGCGGGCGCAGAGCCACGGGTGCTGACAGTTTTTCCCGGCCCGGACGGGGGCCGACCCGCTTGGTCTCCGGACGGCCGCTGGGTTGCCTACCTGCAGGGCGATGAACCGCGATTCTATGCCTACAACTTGAACAAGCTCGCGATCGTTCCGGCGACGGGAGGTGAGGCCCGGGTTTTGACCGCTGCCCTCGACCGGGCGGCAGAAGGACCGTTGGGATGGACGGCCGACAGCCAAAACCTAGTCTTCATCGTCGATGACGACCGGGCGAGCTATGTGGCCCGGATCGCGGCATCCGGAGGGAATGTGGAAAAATTGACGGACGGTCGCCGGGTTGTCTCCTCGCTTTCCTTGAGTCCCGACGGCAATCCCGCGCTCTTGACCGCGACGGCGGCCGAGTTGCCCGAAGTCCATGCCCTCGAGAGCGGGACGCTCCGGCGGCTCAGCCGCCAGAACGACGCCTGGCTGTCCGAGGTCGAGCTCGCCGCGACCGAGGATTTCACTTCGAGAAGCAAGGACGGGACGGTCGTCAACAGCCTGCTGGTCAAGCCGGCCGGTTTCAAGGAGGGCCAGAAGTACCCCCTCCTTCTCCTCATCCACGGGGGGCCGAACGGCCAGGACGAGCACGTTTTTGACTTCGATAACCAGTTCTTCGCCGCTCAGGGATACGTTGTACTGAACGTAAACTACCGGGGGAGTTCCGGAAGGGGCTCGGCCTTCCAAAAGGCCATCTATGCGGAGTGGGGCCATAAGGAGGTCGTCGACCTCGTCGGCGCCGTCGACGAGGCTATTCGCCGCGGCATCGCCGACCCGGAGCGACTGGGGATAGGCGGCTGGAGTTACGGGGGAATCCTGACGGACTCAACCATCGCCGTCGATCCGAGGTTCAAGGCGGCGGTGAGCGGCGCCGGCTCGGCGCTTCAGCTCACCATGTACGGAACCGACCAGTACATCTTGCAATACGAACAGGAGATCGGGCTTCCTTGGAAAAGCCTGGAGCCGTGGATCAAGGTCTCGGCGGCTTTCATGCGGGTCGATCGCATCCGGACTCCGACTCTCTTTATGTGCGGCGAGAGAGATTTCAACGTCCCGATCGCCGGCAGCGAGCAAATGTACCAGGCGCTCAAGAGCCGGGGTATCGAAACTCAGCTTATCGTCTACCCGGGACAATTCCACGGCATCACGACACCCAGTTACCAGAGGGATCGGTTGGAGAGGCGGCTGGCCTGGTATAACAAGTACCTCATGCCTTCCGGCCAGTCCGAACAAGGCCAGAAATAGAGATCATTTTTTTTGCCGCAGCTCCCGTTCAATCCGGGTGCAGAGGCCGAGGAGCATATTCAGCTCCCATTCGGTCAGACCGGCCCGGCCGATCAGACGTTCGAGGTTGCGGACGATTTCACCTTTCAGGTCCTTGTCTCCCTTCCGGCCATAACCCAGGAGTTGCAGCGTCCTCGGGAATCGCCGGTAGAGCTTTCGGAGCTCCCTGTTTTCGACCAGCCCTGGGGATTGTGGCCTAGCCTCGAGCCGGCTCAGTTCGTAGGCCGTGATCATGACGCTTTGGGCGAGGTTTAGAGAAGGGAACGCAGGGGCGGAGGGAATCGTCAGCACCAGGCCGCACCGATTGAGTTCTTGGCTGGTCAGCCCGTTGTGCTCGTTTCCAAAAAGGATGGCGACCTTGTTTTTTGCTGCCGCCTTCCTGATCCGCGAAGCTCCTCTGCGGACATCAAGGATAAGGCCCCGTTTTTCGCCGAGACGTCGTGTTGTGCCGGCGACCAGAGACTTTCCGGCGATCGCCCGGGGAAAGGTTGTGTAGAGCCGGGCCGTCTTGAGGACATCCTTGGCGTGGCAGGCCATCGCCTTGGCTTCATCCGTCAAATAGGGGACGGGGTCGACCAGTTCGAGACGAAGGAAACCCATATTCTTGATCGCTCGGGCGGCCGCGCCGATATTTCCGGGCTCGGTCGGCCCAATCAGGATGAAATGGACATTGTCTTTCCAGGTTTCTCGTCTCATCTCTGAACCCCGCTCAATTTACCCTGACGGGCGGGGAGTGTCAAAGCGAAGGAAATACAGTTTTGATGATGTCAAGCCAAAAGGAAGCCCGGCACAAAACCCTCGCTCCCTCTAGGCGTTCGACTGTCCAGATACATCGTATCTGCAGATTTAGTCCACCGGGCAGGAGTCGTCTTCAGAAATCCTGGAGGATCTTTTCAATCCGGCTCTCGTTGAAGACTTGGTTTTCGTCAACAGCGTTGGACAACGGACTAGGCCGGTGATCTGCTGGGCGGTCATCCCGAAGAAAAATGACTTGAGCCAAGCCCCCTTTCGCATGCCCAGGATCAGAAAATCATGTTGACTGGCAAGCGCGGCAATGGCCTTGGCGACATCGGAGTTCTGCTCGACATCTATCCTTGCCCGAGGGATGTTGTACTTTTCAGCCGTGTTTTTGAGCGATTCTTCTGTCCTCTTAATCACGGACTTGGCTGAACCTTCCGGAATGACCCTGAAAAACGTGACCTCATTTTCCTCTTCTTGGGACAAACTGCTGACGATTCGAGCCTTGAGATGATCGTGGATTTCCTGTCCGCCGATCGAGATGAGGATCCGGCGGAAGGAAGGAATCTCTTCCGAATCGCACTTGAGAATAGCGACATCACAAGGCTGCCTGTTGATGACGCGATGGATGACGCTGTTTTCCAACGGGTCCTCATCCTTTTTATAGCCCAGCAATATCAGCTGACAGCCATTCTCTTTGGCCACCTGAACGACCTCGGCGGCCACCGAACGCCCGATTTTCATCAAGAAGGTGTGGGGGACCTTAAGGTCAAAGGTGATCTTTTGGGCCTTACTTATGAGGGTCTGGGCTTCGCGGAGGAACGGCTCCGCTTCGGCATATTCCGTGATATTGGGCAGCACGCTCACATTGAGAGAGATAATCTCCCCCTTGCACGAGCGGGCGATTTGCCCGGCGACATGCATCAAAGGCACGACCCGCGCTGGGTTCGCCAAGGGCACCAATATTTTGTAGCGGCGGGTCTTTTTCAGAGCCAAAAGTTCAGGCGTCCGGACAAACTTGGGGACATCGGCGATTTTGACTTTCCTGGAAAAAGCGAAGTAATAGATACCCAGGCCTGCTCCTATCCAGGCCGCAATGAGAATCCAGGCTGTGCCCTGATGGGTGAGCTGGAAAAGGCCCAAACCCACGCTCGTCAGAAACCCCAGGACGGGGACCAAGGGAAAGAACGGGGTTCGGAATGGAGGCCGTATTTTGCTCCGTTTCCGGTAGATTATCAAGGCCAGATTGACCAAAGAAAAAGTCAGCAAAAACAGCAGACTGCTGGCGACTCCGATTGTTTCCAACGGAAGAAACAGAGAAATCCCGATGAACAGCAAACCGCTGATCGAAATGGCCAGGACGGGCGTTCTTTTTTGAGAATGAATCCGGCTGAGGCTGTGGGGCAACATCCAGTCGCGCCCCATGGAAAAGGCCACCCTTGAGGAGGCGAGCACCGTCGCATTGAGCGCGCTCAAGGTGGCGAAAAGCCCTCCGCCCAGCATGAGGACGATCCCGAAAGCGGGCATGAAGCTCTGGGCGGCCCGGATGACCCCGATTTCCTGGTATTTTCCGAGCAACTGCCAGCTTTGCAGACCTTCTGCCGGCGGGACGGCGCCGATACAGACAAAAACAACAAGCAGATAGATGCTCATTGTAATGCCCAAAGAGTAGAGGATCGCTTTGGGGATGGTCTTTTGGGGCTCACGGACTTCCTCGCTCACCGTAGCGATCAGGTCGTATCCTTCGAAGGCGATGAAGGTCAGCCCCATGGCCGCCAGGACCCCGCTGAAGCCCATCGGAAACAGAGGCTTAAAATTCGCCACTGTTGTGGCTGTCACCGATAAAGCCTGCTTGAGCCCAAAGAAAATGAATACAGCCAGCACCCCGATCTTGGCCAGAGTGATGATGTTTTCGGTCTTCCCGCTGGCATGAGTCCCGATGATATTCACGGAAATAAAAAGGAAACTGACGATGATCGTCATCAAAGCGACAGAGCCAGTCTCCCCCAGCACCTTTATGAGGGCATGGCCGACAGCCGGCAGATAGCGTGAGGTGAATTCCATAAAATAACTGCCGAAACCCTTGGCATAGAGGCTGCAGGCAACGATGTAGGCGAACCAGAGCATCCAGCCCGAGGTGAAGGCGATGGAATTCGGCATGACCTTTTTGATAAAGGAATAGCCGCCGCCGGCTTCGGGGATAGCGCTGGACAATTCTGCGTAGCTGAGTGCGGTGAATAATGTGATAACTCCATTTAAGCCGAAAGCGATGAGGGCGGCCGGCCCTGAATTTCCGGCGGCAATACCGGTGAGCACAAAGATGCCCGCTCCGATCATGGCGCCGACACCGATCATCGTCGCTTCAAAAAGGCCAAGATGCCTGGCCAATTGGACGGGAGGAACGGGGCTGGCCGCAGTCTTAGGGGCTTTTTCCAATGTTTATTGTCCTTACGGGATCATCGCTGGAATCCAAGTCTAGGCCCGTAGAATTGATGGCAACCATAGGAAACGATGCCTACGGCTCATTGAGAATCTATAAATCTGCGTGCACGGATTGTCAAGGACAGTATTCGATGGGGATACGAGTTGCTTCTTCCGGAGTTCCCGGGGATGCTGAACCGGGTCGAAACCTTTCTGAAAATAGGCCATCTCAAAATACCGTACGGGATCGAAGGTTCCGGCCGTCATTGCGAGCTTCAGTTTTATGATCCGGCTGGCAACTTGGTCGAGGTTGTTCAACTTCGCTGAGGAGGGCATTCAAGGTCCTGAACAGAGGGCCCGGAATCAAGCCAAGAAGGATCCTCCAATGATCCGTCGAATTCCTTGTTGTCTCGTGCCATCGTTGGGGATGATAGATCGATGCTCTTTCGGGGTGGAATACGTCGGATTTAGGAGAGATACGATTGCAGCCCTTCAAGGATGTAGGCGACGGCTTTGGCGCAGATGAAGATATAGAGGATCCTGGCGGCGACGAGGATAGCGACGCGCCCCAGGGCCTTTTCCAGAACTCCAGCCAGATGAAGGATGGGGTAGATGCTGAGGTAGACGAGAATCGCCGTGGCTCCGGTGATGAGGCTTCCGCTCGTCTGAAGAAGAAGGATAGTCGTCACGATCGTTCCGGGCCCGGCCAGAAAGGGGAATCCGAGGGGGAAGACGGCGATGTTTTCATAGTCGGTTGTTGAGTTGTTTTTTCTCTGGATCCCCGTGATAACACCCTTTGCCGCAACCGCGAAGACAAGGATCCCCCCTGCGATCTTGAAGGAATCGGTGGACACCGAGAAAACATTCTTGAGAATCAAGCTTCCGAAAATGGCAAATGAAACGACGATCCCGGCCCCCGTCAGAACGGCAATCCTGTAGGTTTTGCGGCGCGCGGACTTGTCCAACCCGGACGTCAGGTCGGCGAAGACCGGGAGGTTCCCGACAGCATTGACCATGGCGAACAGAATGAGATAATCATGGATGATTTGGGTGATCAGCGCCACTTCAACCTCCTTAGGGACATCCCTCAGGTTTCCGGCGCGCCCTTGGTCCGCCCCATCCAATCGAGGTCCTCGAAATCCCCGAGGGCGTCCCTGAAATGCCTATAATACATCAATTCTTCCTTGGTGCGGAGGGTGATTCCGCTCGGGAGCGTCCGCTCGCCGTGAAAATCGCTGTCCGTGATGTTTTTTTCCGCGTAGTCGGAGAGCTGCTCCGCGACTCCCGCCCCCTCCCAGAATTTCGCCTTGGTCCGGTCGAGGACACGTTCGGGGAGGGCCCCATCCATCGCCCGCCGCAGGATCCATTTTTCGATGCCCTGATAAAGTTTGTACTCGGTGGGAATCCTGAGGGCGTAATCGACGACATCGGGGTCCGCAAAGGCCACATGGGGGATCGTCCCGTGGGCGGAAGCACTCCGGTCCACCCGCTGAAAGGCGGTGTTGTGGAGCCTCGCGGTGATGTCGATGAGCTCCTCGCCCAGGGCCGCCGGATCGAGGGATTTGAGATAGGCGTAGCCCGCGAACAACTCGTCTCCCGATTCTCCGGAAAAAACCTCGGGAACGAAGTCCGACGCCCTCTTGGCCACCAGATAGTTAGTGACGCTCGAACGGACGAGCAGGGCATCGAACGATTCGAGATGTTCGATCACATCGGGCAAAACCTCAAGCATGTCTTTCAGGCCGACGACTACCTCGTAGTGATCAGACCCGATATGCCGGGCCACCTCGGAAGCGAACTCGAGGTCCGGGGCGCCGGGCACGCCGGCGGCGAAGGTGAAGAGCTTTTTTACCGCAGGACGCGCCAAGGCGGCCAGGGTACTCGAGTCGAGCCCGCCGGAGAGCCAGCTTCCCATTTCTGTCGAACGGATGCGCTTCTCGACCGAAGCCCGGAGTCTCCTGCGCAGCTCGGCGGCGATCTCTTTGGGGAGGGAATCGACCGGCTTTTGGGGTTCGAGACGGAAATACGATTGGAGCCGTTTGCCGTCATAGGTGTGGCCGGGGGGAAGTTCGTGGATTTCCCGGCAGAGCGTTTTCAAGGCTTTGACTTCAGAGGCGAAACAGAGTCGTCCCTTTCCTGTCCTGCCGTAATAGAGCGGGGCGACCCCGAGTGGATCCCGCTTCAAGATCAGGCGCGGGCCCTCGATCTTTGCTTCGGCCAGCCGCTCTGTCCCGGCGGTGTCCCTTGCCGTGGACTCCCGAGTCAGCATGTCCACCGCGTTTTTCTGCGGTTCGGTCCAAAGGACGCCGATCGTCGCCTTCTCGGTCTCCAGGACTTTCCGTCCCGCCGGCCCGCGATGAGCGATTCTGTCCAGCATTTTTTCAATATCGGCCTTCCTGAGGCCTTCCTGTATTCCCGCGATTCCCGCCATTCGATACTCCTTTTAGAGGTTAAGAATTTTTGGAGATTTTATCGAGAACAGCCCTGGTCCGCTCTGCTTCACGGAGGATCCTGCCCGTGGCGCCGTCGACGGCATACCAAGTGCCGTCGATCAGCCGCGTCGAGATCTTTCCGCAAAGATGGGGATTCCCCTTGAAATGGGGAGTGTCCAGGAGTCCTTCTTTAATGGCCCGGGCCAGGACCCCGGCGTCTGTCCAGGGATCTCCGCCCTCTCCATGCCCGAGCTCGGAGAGAGCCCCGAGGAGCACCCGGCCTTCGCCCAGGAGGTCCTCCTTGCGGCTCTGCACCCGGGGGTCTAATTTCATGTCGGGCCGTCCATCCAGGCAATTCTTGAGGATTCCGTGGACGATATTGCAGCTGTGGATGACCTCGTCAGGGTAGGCGGCATGATCTCCCTCGCTGTAGCCGACGACGTGGAGGATGTGGGGTTCGAGGGCCAGGCTGAGGGCGGCCGAGGCGGCCAGTTGGCCCTGGGCGATCGCCGGCACCGAGGAAAAGTGGGCGATCCCGGCCCTGACCTCGGTGAACGAGGTGAACTGTTCATCGTGGAGGGACTCGATAAGCTCTTTCTTGGCAAGCATTTTTCCGAGGTCCATGCTCGCGCTTGTGCCGGGAGGGGTGTTGAACATGTATTGGGCGACGTAGTGTCTGACTCCCATTTTCTTGGCGTTGTAAGCCGCGAGAAAGGCCATGGTCACGGCCAGGGAGTCGTGGGCCTCCCTGAGGCTCCACTGGTGGGCCTCGTTAACCTCGACCGGAATTCCCCGCGCCGCGTACCAGCGCATCGCATCCTGCTTTTCCAGGATCGATTCTTTGAGAGGAACGCTGGAACGCCCGTCCATGACGTTGTACCAGCAGAGGGGAATGGCTGCCCAGGCGTTGTGGATGGTCCGGACACTCATCTCTGCCCAGAGGAGGAGGTCGCGTGTTCCACTGTAGCAGCGGACAAGCGGAAAGTTCCCGCAGCGGGAGCTCTCGTAGATGGCCTCTAGGTCCTCGGGCTTTCGAAGCGGAACTCCGCCCGCCCCGTCCTGGGCGTGATGCATTTTCTCCGGATGGAAAAAATGTTCCTGGGCGTTCTGGTCGGGGCCGATGGAAATAACATCCAGGACCCTGGCCTCCGCGATCGCTTTCGCCCCGGCGACCGTTTCTTTGAGCGTCGGCCGGCCGAAATGGTGCCGGAGCAGGGGGTAAGGGTAGGATTCCTGAATCCGGCCGAGGAGGTCCGAGGCATATCGGCCTTCTCCTCCTCCCTCCTTTTTTCCCCGGAGGTAGGCGATGATCTCGGGGAGGGAGTCCCGGTCGCTGAAGACCTTTTCGAAAAGCCCGGACCGGCCGGCGGTTTCAGCGGCCGGAGGAGTCCCTCCGAAAATGAAACGGACTCCCTGGATGCCCCTCCGCGCCATCCCCTCCTTCATTTCCTCAAAAAGCGCGGCCGCGGCTTCCGGCGTCAAGCGGTAGCTCACAGCGACAAGGTCAGGCTTTTCCTTTTCGACTCGACCAAGGAGCCGCTCCACGGAGACCGCCGGGCCGAGAGACTCGGTCTCGTATCCTTCGGACTTGGCGAGTTCAAGGAAGTGATGAAGACCTCCGACGTGGACACAGCTGCCGAGGGCCGCGCCGAGGATTCTTTTCTTCATCTTGAAACTCCTTTCCGCTTTGCCCTCAAACGACCGGCCCAGTCCGGCTTCAGCCGCAAGGCCGTCTGGTTCGACCTCTCTTTTCCGATCGGGGATTTTCTCCGAAGGACGGTGTCCCGGGTGGAGAAATCATGCCCTAAGCGGTCTAGCTTTCCTGGCCGATAGCAAGAAGCCGGAGCTCCTTCAGGGTCACGTCGGCGATTCCGAGGCGTTCAACTGTGCGGCCTTCGGCCCAGTAGTCCTTCCCGTTCAGGTGGGTGGCCAGCTGGATGGTGGCATCGATAGCCGGTGTTTCAACGCCGAATTTGCGTCCCAACGAGGCCATGGGGACGAGGCTCATGGGGATGTCTTCGTTCAGGTAGCGCATCTTCAGGTGCGAGGGAGCCTTGATATCCTTGTAGCCCACGTTGGCCCGGATGGCCTGGAACAGGTCATCTCCGGTTGCGTTATAAGCCCGGTACAGCCAGTGCCGGGCGCTCATGGCCTGGAAGCCCAGGCTCTCGGCCACCGCGATCCTCTCGGCGTCGATTTCCTCGAGGACCTTGGCTACAGACGGCGAAATGCCTTCGTGGTAGAACTGGAAGTCGGAGACGTCCTCGATCCAGCCGGCGTTGAGGACGCAGACGGCCGGGTGAAAGACCGAGCCGATGTTATCGAAGCCTGTCTTGAATATATTGTCTCCGGCAACGAACTGGGGGTAGGGGATCCGCAGCACTTTCAAGACCTCAGGAATAAAGTGCGCCCGGATCGATGCGACAGGAATGGAGTTCTTGATCCCAAAGATCCTGGCCTGTCCGGGCCCGACGACCCTGGAGGCATAGATAAATGTCTGAGTTTCGGCGATGATGACGTCTGCCGCACATCGGCCTTTCGTAAGAATTTGCCTGAATTCCAGCGCCCCGAAGGTGCGCCCGGGATTGAGGACGACAATCTGGCCGTCTTCGAGATGAGGAATACAGGTTTGGGCGATGTCGGCGTGTCCCGTCGCGGGAACGACGACCATGATCAAGCGGGCGCCCTTGATGGCCTCTTCGATGGAGGTCGTGGCCAGGAAAACAGGGCCGAATCCCTCCACCTCGTCGCCTTCCATTTCGACTCCGCCGGTTGAGATAACCCCCCATATCCGCTCCTCGTTACGGTTGTAGAGGCGGACGGGGAAACCCATCAGGGCCAGGTGCCCCGCCATGGCCAGACCGCCGTGGCCGGCCCCGAGGACAGCGATCTCGATTTTATCCGCCATTTTTATATCCTATCGACGATTGGAAGAAAAGCGCCGCCCGGAGGCGATGACTTTTTTTCTGTGAGCCGAGGGTAACATACAACAGGAGGCCGAGGATGTCAAAAACCCGTTGATTTAGCCTGTTCGGGACTGGGCCTATTTCAGATGGTATCGCGCTTTGCCAAGACATAGAAGCAACGGTCGCCGGAGAGGAAATCGACGACCGCGTAGCCCCGGCCGAAATAGTGGTCGAAAACCCGGCGGAGTGCTCTCTGCCAGGAAGCGGTCGGCTCATGCCTTCCCCGCCAGGAATGGATATTGCCGGGGACTTCGGCCAGGATGACTTTCTCCTTAAAGCCGAGCCGGGTTCTTCCCGGCAGGATTTCAGTTGTCCTGGCCCTTCTTTCCAGCGCCTTGGGCAAGGTCTCTTCTTCGAAGACTTCAAATCGGCCGCGCCGCCTCTCTCCGACCCTTTTCTCCCGGATCCGCCACTCCATCAGAAAGCGGTCGGTGGGAATCCCCGGTCCCAGGTTGAGTTTCGAGTCCAGGCCGTAGAAGTTGCGCAGGTAATTCGAGGTCACAGCCCCCAGGGTATGGATATTGAGATTTGCGTTTTTGGCCTGGAGCGGGTCAACCGTCCAGGTGATGCGATCATATCCTAGCTTCATGGCCCAAGCCCGCTGGGCCCATTTTAGACGCTTGCCGATCCCGTATCCCTGGTAACGGGGAAGGACGGCTAGGAGGTGCGAATGTTGGCAGAGCGCTCTCTCGTGGACGGCCGGGAAAGAAAAAACAAAGCCTACGATGTCTTCTCTAACAAAAGCCCCGAGGATGATCGCCCCCGTAATGGCGGAGATGCAGAACTGATGGGTGGGCGTCAGATCGGTCTCGTCGTGCCGCCAGACACGGCGCTGGATATTCGGCAGCTTTTTGAAATCCTTATAGGCGGTCAACCGCCGGATCCGCAGGTCGAGGGCTTTCTTGGGAGCTGACCGTATTATCTTTGGCATCTCTTTCCGGGATCATCCATATTAGCCCATCAACCGGATCGCTTCAAGCTCAGCCTCTTGACCACCATGGTTGCATAGGAGCCGCGGGGAAGAAAAAACGAGAAAGTCCATTTCTGCTTCCTGGGATGGAGCTCGTCTTCTCCGGCAGAGAGGACCCGGAGTTCCCCGGGAATGACCAGGGCTTTCCGCTGGAACGAGCGAAAATAGACCCGCCGGAGGGCCTTTGTCCGGAATGTCCCCTGCGTCAGGCCTTTTTCCTTCAGGATATCGTCGAAGACAAGACGGCTCGAGTCATCTCGGAATTCCATCTTGGGAGCGGCCGTCGGGATGTCGAGCGCACCGAAATAGGAGAGGCTTTCAGTGTCGAGGCCAGGCCAGAAGAGATAGGCGCCTTCCCGGCCGGATACCTCTGCACACGCTTGGACCTTCATCCGGATCAGCCTGCGGAGCGATTCGTTCCAGAGATGGGACTGGAAGGCGGAGAAGAGCATCGCCACTTCTTCCTGGGGGATGCGGTGGAGGGCCCGGCCGAAGTCTTTGGGATGGTCATTAAGGAACCCAAAAATCCCTGTCTCCGTGGGCCCTTTGGCCAGGTTCAGGAGAAGCGGCCAGTCCTTCCAGTTTTTAAAGAGGGCCGCTTTTCTCTCGCGTTCGGCCCGGGTGTCTTCGGGGCTGGCGCTCGTCAGAAAGACTTGGAGGGCGCCGTTCCAGTGCCTCTTGAGTATCTTTTCCGCAAAGAACCCTCGCTCCGGGTCATAACTCCGGAACCTCTGGTCATCGAAGAAGTTGGGAAAGCCTGTCTTCCTGACCTCCTCGATATTGGCCTCCAACAGGGAGATGTCGTCGAGGTCCCTGATCGTCACCATGAAGGCATTTCCTTTGATCAAGTCCGGACCCATCGGCCGGTCCATGAAGCCCCGGGATTCCAGCGAGAAACCCTTCCCCTCGCGGCTTAAATCCTGGGTGCTCCGGACGGTGATGAATTGGGAGGTCAACCCGTGCTTGTCCTTTTTTCCGCCGTAGCAGAAATGACTCGAAGGAAGGCCGAGAGAGCGGGAGAGGTGCTGAATAAGATCGAGAGTGTTCCAGTGGCGCTTTTTGAGGATATAGACCCGGTGTTCCCCGCGGGGCCGGAGCGGCAGCGCGGCCCTTTCTTCGACGACGAAGTCCTCGGGGACCGCTTTGATCACGGGCGAATTATAGCATTCTCGGCTGGCGGAGACTAAACCTTGATGGTTTTAAATCCCAGCCGAGACTTCAACCGAGTCGTTATCGAGTCAGAAACCGAGTAGAACGTGGGCAGAAAGATCAGAGTGAAAAAAGTCGACATGGTCAGCCCGCCGACGATGGCCACGGAAATGGGCGCCCACATCATCGCCCGCCGGCCGGCGGCGGGGAAGAGCTGCGGGAACATGGCCGGCAGGGCCAGGGGCAGGACCCCGCAAATCGTCGTGATGGCCGTCATGATGATCGGCCTCATCCTGTCTTTTCCTCCCTGGACGATAGCTTCGTTCTTGCTCATTCCGGACCTGCGGAGCGCCCGGATGTGATCGATCAGGATGATCCCGTTGTTGACCACGATCCCGAAAAGCGTCAGGAGTCCCAGGTAAGAAGTCGTGTTCAGGGTGATGTGGGTGAGGGAGAAGAGGACGGCCACTCCGAACAAGGCCAGCGGCACGCTGAGCAGAATGGTGAAGGGGTGGACGAATGATTCGAACAGCGAAGCCATGATGATGTAAATAAAGACTAGGGCCAGGATGATAGCCAAATTGGATTCACCCTGGGATTCCTGGAAACGCCGCCACCCGCCCCCCAGGCTCCAAGTGTAGCCATCCGGGAAGGAGACGGTGCTCATGACCCGGCGGATGTCCTCCGAGAGGCCCATGATACCCTGGGACTTGGTGTTGACCCAGATGATCAGCTTGGACTTCTTATTTTCTTTGCGGATGGATGCGGAGCCCATCCTGTAGGAAATAGTAGACACGGCGGTGAGGGGGATGCGTTTGGACATGGTCGGCAGGCTGAGGTTGCGGAGGTCATCTTCGCTGAACCCGCTCTCATCTTGGATCTTGAGGATGATATCGATCTCGCGGTTTTCCGTCTTGAATTTGCCGACGGGCCGGTCGGAGAGAGAAGACGAAATGGTCTGGGCCACCATGCGGCTGCTGATGCCGGATGTCTCAGCCCTCTCCCTGTCCACCTGGACGGTCAGCTGAGTATCCCCGCCTTCCAGGTCGCTGGTCACATCCTCCACGCTTTCCAGGGTGCGGAGCTTGGCGATGACGGCCGGGGCCAGCTCGGTCAGGCGGGTGTAATCCATGCCGATGAGCTCGACTCCTATTCCCGTGAAGTGTCCGCCCCGGCCGAACCGCTGTCCGTACTCATAGGTGATCCCCGCCTTGCGGGGGAGGATGGACTTGAGAGATTCCTTGATCTCGGTGACCGATGGGCCCTCTTCTTTCAAGGCCAGATCGAGCTGGCCCCGATAGCGTCCCTGTCGCAGGTTTCGGATCCCGAATTCAGTGGTCAGATGATCGATGGCCAGTTCGTCCTTCCGGGAGAGGAGAGTCTCCTCGAACTGCTTGAACAGGGACTTCATCTCCTCCAGGGTGTAGCTGCGGGGCATGAAGACCGAGATTTCGATCTCCCGTTCGTCGCTACTGGGCATGAATTCCCTCTCGATGTTCTTCAGCATCAGGAAAGAAACGACAAACAGCATCACCGCCAGGCTGGCGACCGCCAGCTTGGTCTTCCAGTTCTTGATTGTAAAGCTGATGATCCGCTCATACATATTTGTCAGGTTGACCAGCCAGCGGGCTTTTTCCCGGGCTTTTCCTTTGAGCAGACGGCTGGCTCCCAGGGGGATAAAAGTCAGGGCCGTGATATACGAGGCGATGAGCGCCAGGGAGATCGTCAGAGCGAAATCCCTCATGAATCGCCCAAATCCCGACGATGACATGAAGCCGAGTGAAACGAAGACCACCAGGGTGGTCAGGGTGGAGGCCGTCACGGCCAGGGCGACTTCGCTGGCGCCGCGCAATGAAGCCGTCATGGAGTCAAGTTTCTTCTCTTGGCGCAAGCGGAAGATGTTCTCCAGGACAACGACGGAGTTGTCCACCAGCATCCCGACCGACATCATCAGGCCGCTGAGAGAGATGATATTGATCGAGATGTCGGCCCGGAAGAGCGCCCGGTAGAGGTACATGAAGCTGAACGTAAAGACCATGGCCATCGGGATGGCCATGGCGATGATGATTGTGGAACGGAATTTCCTCAAGAAGAACAACAGGATGACGACGGCCAACAGCCCGCCGACGACTCCGGAGATGGTCAGATCTCGCAAGCTGGCCAGGATGTCTTCGGATTGGTCGCGAAAAAATATAACCCTCATATCCTTGAGGGCGGGCTCGGTGGCTTTGATCCGGGCCATGGCGTTCTTGACCGCCTTGCAGACGTCCACGATGTTGGCGTTGGAGGCCCGGTAGATCTGGAAACGCACCATTTCGTTTCCGTCGAGGCGGTCATACTCTTCCTTGACGGGATAGTCGTAGGTCACCCGGGCGACGTCGGCGATGGTCAGCCCCTTGTTGCTGACCGGGAGGTTCTTGACGTCCTCCAGGATCTTAAGCTCCCCCGGGATGCGGGCCGCATAGCGCATCTCCGCATCTTCCACGTAGCCGGCCGATATGTTGACGTTGTTGTTGCGGATCGTGTCGATCAGGTCGCTGATGCGGATGGACGAGGAGTAGAAGACCTCCGGTTTGAGGTAGACGTTCAGGACCTTGTTGCGGATCCCCCGGATGTCCACGTTGGCGACGCCCTCGATGCGTTCCAGTTGTTGGGTGATGTAGTTTTCCGACCAGTAATAAAGGTTGTCCAGTTCGCCGGGAAGGGACAGGCTGAAGTTGATGACGGGCCGGTCGTTCATGGAAAAACGGCGGATGTTGATGTTCTCGATGTCGTCGGGGAGCTGATCCCGGACCTGGTCGATCTTGTCGCGGATCTGCATGGTAGCCAGGTCCATGTTGGTCCCGTTCTTGAATTGCATGTGGATCCAACAGCCGGACGCGGAGGAGGTGGAGCTCAACTCCTCGAGGTTGTTGACTGTGGACAAGAAGTCCTCAAGGGGGCGGGTGATGGTCCGTTCCACGTCTTCCGGCGAGGAGGACGGATAGGGGATTTGAACCATCAGGCCGGGAAACGAGGTGTCGGGCATCATCTCGAGGGGAAGCTTGAGGATGGAGATCACCCCGATAGTCAGGAAGATCAGCATGGCAACGATGACGGACACCGGTTTGCGGATCGAAAATTCCGGCAGGTTCATGATTTCCTCGGTTTAGCCTTATCCAAGGTCAGGGTCGTCTTGAGACCCTTGAGCAGGCCCATCAGCCGGCTCTCCTGCTCGGACGGTTCCCGGACCACCCAGTCGTAGACGAGAGGAATGAAGACCAGGGTGAGGAACGTTCCGAAGATCAGCCCGCCGATCAATGTCAGGGCCAGAGGAATGCGGATTTCGAATCCCTCGTTAAAGTCCAGGGCCATGGGCATCAGGCCCAGGACCGTCGTGATCGTGGTCATGAGGATCGGCCGCCAGCGCACCCGGGCAGCCGTCTGGATGGCCTCCCTCTTGGGCATGCCCTGCCTTTGGAGCTGGCCGATATAATCCACCAGCACGATGGCGTTGTTTACGATGATGCCCGAGAGAATGATCAGCCCGATGAGAACGATCACGTTGATGGACATCCCCGTGGCCAGTCCGACGATGACCACTCCGATGATGCCGAGGGGTATGGTGAACATGATGATGAAGGGTTTCTTGAAGGATTCGAACTGGGAGGCCATGACTAGATAAACGAGGAACACGGCCAGGAAAATGGCGAAGGTCATCGAGGAAAAAGCCACATCCTGCTCCATGCTTTGGCCGGCCATGTAGATGGAGATGTCCGGCGAGCGGGGGAGCGCCGCGGCTGCGGCCATCACCTTCGATTTGGCATCGTTAAGGGAGATATCAGAGATGTTCCCGGTGATGACCGCGGATTTTTGCTGGACAATCCGGCGGATCTCGGCGGGTCCTTCCTTGATCTGGATTTCTGCCAGCGCCTGGAGCGGAACCATCACACCCAAGCCGTTCTGGATCTGGATCCGGCTGATCTTTTCCACCCGGTCCCGGGCGTCCTCGGAGAGCCGCACCCGGATATCCACTTCCCGGTCGGATTCGATGAACCGCGTGGCCACGTTCCCCTCGATCTTGTTCCTGATCTGGGAGCCCACGGAGTTAATGGTCATATCCTGGTTCGCCAGGACGGCCCGGTTGAAGAGGATCTGGATCTCGGGATAGCCCTCTTCCATGCTCGATTTAAGGTCGATGATGCCCGGGATGCCGCGGAGTTTCGCCAGGAGCTCGTCCGAGGCCAGTTTGATCTTGTCGAGGTCGGTTCCGGCCACGACTACTTCCAGGGGGGCCTTGAAAGAGAACAGCCGGGGCTTGTAGACCTTGACCTCGGTCGTGGGAAAGCGTTCCAGGTCGGCCCTGACCCGGTCCATGATCCGGTCCTCTTTTTTTCCGAGGATGCCCGGTTTTAAGCGGAGGGTGAATTCGGACAGATTCTCCCGCTCCTCCTGGAAGGAGATCCCCCCCCGCGATCCTTTCCCGATGAGCTCGTAGATGCTGTCGATCTCACTGTAGTTCTTGAGCGCGTCCGAGATATCCGAGACGATGGAGGCGTTTTCCTTGAGCGAAGTCCCGGGCTGGAACTCGACGTTGATGATGAACTCCCCTTGAGAAATAACGGGGATCAGCTCCTGGCCCATAAATCGGGTTAGGAAAATGGAGGCCGCGAAGGCGACAAATACGGCGATGAAAATGAATCTGCGATGGGCGAAGGATACAGTCTGCACCTTCTGGTAGGAATTGAAGACTTTATTATAGAGCTTGTCCACGGGCTTGAGGACGAACCTGAGGACTTTGGCGAGCCGTTCCTTGGGGTTTTCCCGCCGCAGGGCCACATTGAGCATCGGGACCAAAGTCAGCGAGACGAGCAGCGAGGCCAAAAGGGAATACGTCACCGTCAGCGCCATGTCCTTGAATAGCTGTCCGGCTATGCCCTCGACGAAGACGATCGGGAAAAAGACCGCTACGGTGGTGAACGTGGAAGCGGTGACGGCGCCGGCGACCTCCGTTGTTCCCTGGAGGGCAGAATCATAAGCGCTGGCCCCGTTCTCCCGGTAACGCTGGATAGACTCCAAGACGACGATAGAGTTATCGACAAGCATGCCGATGCCGAGCGCCAACCCTCCGAGGGAGATGATGTTCAGAGTGATGTTGGACGAGTACATGAGGAAGAAAGTGATGATGACCGAGATCGGGATGGCGGCGCCGATGATCAGAGTGCTGCGGAAATCCTTCAGGAAGTACAGCAGCACCAGGACCGCCAGTAGGCCGCCATAAAGAGCCGTCTGTTTGACTTGCTGGATGGTGTTCTTGATGAACTTGGCCTGGTTGGTGATGACCACGTAGTCCATGTTCCGGGGCTTCAGGATGTTGTCCCGGACGGTCTGCAACCTGGCGGTGAGCGACACGCCCAACGCCTACCGGCGCCTGTACGCCGAGTTCGCCGATGACGAGGACTACTGGAAGGCGGTCGGTCCCCTGCGCGTCAACATGAACGGATGTCCCAATTCCTGCGGTCAACACTGGATTGCCGACATCGGCCTGCGCGGCAACCGGAAACGCCGCGAAACGGGGAGTGAAGAAGGCTTTGCGATCTACGTCGGCGGCAGGCTGGACGCGGGCACTGATCCGTTGAGGTTTCACGGCAGGATCATGTGGAGCCCCATGCTCGATCGGCGCGACGATCTGTCAGCCGCCGTTGCGGAGGGAACCTTGCTCCG
>CAYOZW010000009.1:29978-30645 GCA_964408495.1 uncultured Eubacteriales bacterium | reverse complement strand
CTGGACCTCATCGACGAACTCGAAAGCCGCCGACTGGCCGCGCGTCCCTGTCTGGTTCTCGTTGATCTCGGTGCCGTCCATGTAGAACATGTTCTCGGCGCCGGAGGCTCCGTCGACCGACAGGCCGCCCAACCAGGGCTCATAGTTGACGCCCGGAACGGCCGTGGCCAGAGTGTCGAAGTTCCTCCCGCGGGGAAGGACCTCGAACATCTCCTTGGTCAGCGTCATGCCCTTCATCGTGCTCTTGACATCGATCAAAGGCGACTGTCCGATGACCGTCACTTCCTCTTCCAGAGTGCCCATCTGCAGCGCGGCATCCAGCTTGACCGTCATTTCCAGTTGGACGACGATCCCTTCTCTGACCAGGGGTTTAAAACCCTGCAACGTGAATGAGATGCGGTACGTCCCCGGCTGGAGGGCGAACAGACGGTAGATGCCGTCGGCATCCGTCACGGTCGTGGCCTTACCGATAAACTTGGGGCTGGTCGCTTCGACCGAGACACCGGGAAGTGGATTCCCGTCCTCGTCGCTGACCATCCCGTAAACTCTACCGGCAGGAGCCTGGGCGGAAAGGATTCCGCTGATCATGAGGATGCCCAGAAGAGCGAGTAAACCATTGCGCCATTTACTCACCATTTTCCTCCTTGTTTTCCATAAGAATTGATTT
>CAYOZW010000009.1:293-29968 GCA_964408495.1 uncultured Eubacteriales bacterium | reverse complement strand
ATCCGCTCTAAACTCCATCCCTGACGCGATATCGTACCCGGTGATTATCACCTCCTCTTTTTGGTATGTTATTTTATCCAAGGGTGTAAGCATCTATTTAATCCCTTTTAATGCAAGATATGTGCCATGATGGCAATGTCTTATCTTACTTATAATAAACACTTTACGAATAGCCTGGGAGAGCTTTTATTCAATATTATGGATAACATCCAATAAATTGGATTTTTATCATGAATCGCCCTACCGCTCCGGGGCTTCAGAGTTGCTTCCTGCACTCATTAAGAAGATCATATTTTAGTGAATGCTTCCTATCAGCCGGCTGGACTCGCGGCCGCTTTCCCTTTATGATGGGGGGAAGGGTTTAAGGTCCATCCGCCATGGCCAGATTTTCAATATCCGTCTTGTCTCTGTTATGGCTTATGGTGAACCCGTTTCTCTCTGACAATCCGCCGCAAGCTCTGGAGAAAAAATATCTCACCGTCCTTAAAGAGATCCACACCGAGGTCAAAGAGATGGGCCCTTATCCCGGACAGGATTTCGTTCAACAGGCCTTTTTTGTGGGCGAGGACGATGATGACACCAACAAGGATGTCCACGTTTCCATCCTGATCCGGGCCCTGGAGCAGAGAGAGAAAATGACGATCCGGGTGACCCAGATGAAAAAGGACCGGCGCAATCCTCAGGCCCGGTTGGCCGGAACGACGAAGGACCTGATCTGCCTAGTCGGGGGAGATGAAGTGGAAATCCAGAGTTCGGATTATGAAGAAAAGGAAATCGCCGAACTGGTCCCCGAGATCCTGACCGCCGTCCGGAACAAGAAAAGACTCCTCAAATTGGGGACATGATAGACTGTCCCCAAATCAGTCTTTGCGGAAGTGAGCGCCCAGGCTGACGGGGTTGGCCAAGGCCGCGTGAGTGATCATCAAGGCCACCTGGATGCCGTGTTTCAATTCGACCACCTTGGGGTCCATCTTCGCCTCTTTATAGAACTTCTCGATCCGGTGGCGCAAGTACTCCAGGTCCGCCTTAGCCCGCTCCAGTCTTTTCCGGGTGCGGATGATGCCGGCATAGTTCCACATCGTTGAGCGGATGGTCAGCCAGTCCTGGTTGATAAGGGCCGGGTCGATCTCCTCTTCCCTGTCGGGATAATACCAGGGATGGATATCCTCCTGCTCGTAGGGCAGGGCCGGGTCGAAATGAGAGGCGATATCCTGAGCCGCTCTCGTCCCCCAGACGAGTCCTTCCAGAAGCGAGGTGGAGGCGAGGCGGTTGGCCCCGTGGACGCCGGTACAGGAGACCTCTCCCACAGCATAGAGGTTGCCGAGCGAGCTCCTCCCCCACCCGTCCACAAGGACGCCGCCGCAGCAATAATGGGCGGCCGGCACGACGGGGATCGGTTCCCGGGTGATGTCGATTCCGTACTCGAGACAGGTCTTGTGGATATAGGGAAACCGCTTCTTGATATCCACTTTAGCGTAGGAAGCGAGGTCGAGCAGGACATAGCTTGAGTCTCCGTTGATCATCTCCTCGTAAATGGCCCGGGTCACCTCATCCCGGGGGGCGAGATCGCGCTTGTCGCTGTATTTTTCCATGAAGGTTTGGCCCTCTTTTGTCTTCAGACGCGCGCCCTCTCCCCGCACCGTCTCCGAAATCAGGAACCCGTCGGAGTCGCGGTGATAGAGCGAAGTCGGATGGAACTGGATGTACTCCATGTTGACGATCCGGGCGCCGGCCCGGTTGGCCATGGCGTAGCCGGCGCCGATGGCCTCGCGGGGATTGGAGGTGTAGAGATAGACGGCGCCGCATCCTCCGGTCGCCAGGACGGTGTAGTTGGCAAAATAGATGTCGACCGTGCGGCTGGTGTTGTCCAGGACGTAAGCACCGATGCACTGCGGCTCACGATAATAGGAAATCAGGTTCCTGGAATGGTGGGGAACGGTCAGCAAGTCGACGGCCGTGCGGCCCGTCAGGAATTTGACGTTGCTGTATTTTTTGAGCGCCTCGATGAACGCCTCTTCGATTGTCCTTCCGGTCGTGTCCTTGACATGGAGGATGCGGCGGCGCGAATGGCCGGCTTCCTGGGCGTAGTCCAGCGCTTCGCCACTGCTCCGGGCAAAGGGGATCCGGAGCTCCTGGATCAGGATCCTCTCGACGAACTCCCGGCCGTGGTCTGCCAGGACCTCGACCGCTTCGGGATTGTTGATACCGTCGCCCGTTTTGATAATGTCCTCTTTCAGGATCCGGGCATTGTCATCCTTGCCCATGGACACGATCCCGCCTTGGGCGTAGTAGGTGTTGGACTCTTCGGGCAGGGCGGCTTTGGTGATGATGTTCACCCGGAGCCCGCTCTTAGCCGCCTCTAGGGCGGCGCTAGACCCGGCAATGCCGCAGCCGATGATCAGGACATCCGACCGATAAATGCGGTTTTTTGGCATGTTCTCACCCGTCCAGGAACTCGAGGCTGATATCGATCGCAGCGGCAGAGTGGGTCAGCCCCCCGACGGAAATGTAATCGACGCCGAGTTCGGCGATCCGGCGGGCCCTCTTCAGGCTCACCCGGCCCGAGACTTCGACCGGAACCCGACCCTTGACCCAGCGCACGACGGGCCTCATCCTGGCCGGGGTCATATTGTCGAGCATCACCATCGTCGCCCCGGCGGACACGGCTTCTCTGGCCGCGGCGAAATTGGTGACCTCCACTTCGATCCCGGTCCCCCGCTTGACCTTGCTTCTGGCCCTTTGGACGGCTTCCCTGATCCCGCCGACGAGCGCCAGATGATTGTCCTTAATCAAGACCATGTCGGAGAGGCTGAAGCGGTGGTTCTCGCCGCCACCCATCTTGACGGCGTATTTCTCCAGCCGGCGGAGAAGCGGAGTTGTCTTGCGCGTATCTAAGATCTTTGTCCCCGTACCGGCGACGGCCTCGACGAAGCGGCGCGTCTTGGTGGCGATGCCCGAGAGTCGCTGTAAGAAATTCAGGGCTGTGCGTTCGCCCTTAAGCAGAGAAATGGAAGGGCCTCTGACCTCGGACAGGACATCGCCCGCGGCGAAAGCGGCTCCGTCCCGGAAGAAGCCGCGGAAGCGCACTCCAGGATCGATCCGCTCGAAAACCCTCCGGGCCACGCCGATGCCGGCGAGAACCCCATCTTCTTTGGCCAGAAAGACCGCGCGCGACCGGGAGTCTGCGGGGATAAGGCTCTCCGAGGTGATATCGCCCGAGGGCATGTCTTCCCGCAGAGCTGCGTCAATGAGCGGGTCGATCTCGCTGGGGCGGAGGTTCATGAATTCATTATAGGGGGGCGCCCGCCTCCTCGTCAAATAGGCTCGGGGTATGGGGCTCGAAGGCCCGGGAAATTTCCCGACATATCAAGAGCCAGAGAGCTTTTTTCCCTATTTATTGTTGAAGCAAAAGATAAGAAAAGTTGACTGCAAAGCGCTATGCATTAGAATAAAGGTACGATGGCGAAGAAGTTCAAGGGCTACATCCAGGTTTACACGGGCAACGGCAAGGGCAAAACTACGGCCGCCCTCGGCCTAGCGCTCCGGGCGGCCGGTTGCGGGCTCAGAACCTACATCGGGCAGTTCCTCAAAGGCCAGCCCTACGGGGAGCTCGCGGCCGCACGAAAACTGGCGCCCGCGATTACCATCGAGCAGTTCGGCCGGAAGGGATTCGTCCATGTCACCGAGAACCCGGACGAAGAAGATATCCAGAGGGCCCGGGCGGGCCTGGAGAAATGCCGCCGGGCGATGCTCTCGAAACGCTATGCTCTTGTCATTCTGGACGAGGTCAACGTCGCCCTGCGTTTCCGCCTGCTCAAGATCAAGGATGTCCTCGATCTTCTCAACCATAAGCCGGCCGATGTCGAGCTCGTCCTGACCGGCCGCTATGCCCCGCCCGCTCTCCTCAGGCGGGCCGACCTGGTGACGGAAATGAAAGAGAAGAAACATTATTACAGTCGAGGCGTCCGCGCCCGGTCGGGGATAGAAAAATAGAGGGAGAGAAAGGAACGGCGTCGATTGGACAAGAAGAGATTCGAGGCCCTGGTCGAGGAAGCCGTCGATTCACTGCCGCGCTCTTTCCGGGAGCGGATCGAAAACGTCGCCATTATGGTCGAGGAGAGGCCGCCCCGACGGCGCTTCTCCAGGGCTTCGTCGGGAACTCTGCTCGGTCTCTACCACGGCGTTCCCCTCAAGGACCGCGGGCCCTATTACGGCAACATACCGCCCGATGTTATCGTCATCTACAAAGAGCCGATCGAACGGCTCTCCGCGTCAGAGGAAGAGATCCGGGAGCGCGTCCGGGAGGTCGTCCTCCACGAGGTCGGGCACTACTTCGGGTTGAGCGAGAAAGAGCTCCGGGAGATCGAGGACTGAGAGTCAGCCGGAGAAGGAGCATGCCATGAGCGCAAGATTGGAGGGAGTGTTCGCGGCCCTGACAACACCGTTCTCGGGCGACGGGATCGCCGTCGAGGAGTTCAAAAAAAATATCCTTCGCTACAACACAACCAACCTGGCCGGGTATGTCGTCCTCGGGTCAACTGGAGAGGCTGTCTTCCTCGGAGATGATGAGGCAGAAACTCTCCTCGGCGCCGCCCGGGCTGTAGCCGCGCCCGGCAAGATCATCATCGCCGGAGCCTCGCGGGAATCGACGCGGTTAACCGGCGAGTTCGTCCGCCGGATGGCCGGGCTGGGAGCGAACGCGGCCCTCGTCAAGCCGCCCCATTACTATAAGGCGGCTATGAACCAGGACGCCCTCAAGCGCTATTTTTTCGACGTCGCCGACAGCGCGCCAATCCCGATCATCATCTACAACATCCCCCAAAACACCGGTGTCCCGGTGGAGCCGCCGACGATCATCGAACTGTCCCGTCATCCCAACATCGCCGGCATCAAGGACAGCTCGGGCCGGCTCGCTAACCTCTCCGAAGTGACCGCCTCGGTCCGGCCCGATTTCTCCTTCCTCCTCGGGGCGGGAGCTATCTTCCTGGCCGGACTCCTGCTGGGCGCCAGCGGCGGGATCCTGGCCCTGGCCGCTGCTGTCCCCGACCTCTGCGTCGAGATCTATTCCCTGTCCCATCGGGGAAGGCTGGTCGACGCCCGGAACCTTCAGCTCGACCTCGTTCCGCTCAATAAGGCCCTGACCGAGACTCTGGGCATCCCGGCCATCAAATACGCCCTCGACCTTCTAGGGTACAGTGGCGGTCCACCCCGGCCTCCGCTGCGGCCGCTGGACGAGGATGGAAAAGTGCGCCTCAGCCAGCTTCTCGAGAAGCTCGGCCTGCTGAAAAATCCCGAGAGTATCCCCCTGTAAAGGAAATATCAAGATGAAAGGAAACCGGCCGAACTCAAGACGGGAGTTCCTGAGATGTCTGGCCGTCGGGGGGATGGCCGCCGTATCGCCGGTCCTCGCCCCAGCCCAGGAATGGCGGCGGAAAAAAGACGGAATGTGGTATCGGAAGCTGGGCCGGACCGGACTCTTCATCTCGGAGATCAGCCTCGGCGGGAGTCCCCTCCCCGACTGGTCCCTCTTCCGCGAGATCATCGAACGCGGAGTGAACTACATCGATACGTCAAGCTCCTACAGCAACGGCAACAGCGAGCGTCAAATTGGGCGTCTATTCAAGGACGCGGGACGCGATAAGGTCTATGTCTGCACCAAGTTCCATCTCCGCGGCAACTGGGATGAAAACACCATTGTCCGCTCGGTCGAAGGAAGCCTCCTCCGCCTGGGAACCGACCGCCTGGATGTGTTAGCCGTGCACGGGGCCTCGCGGCCCGAAGATCTGGTCGACGAGAGAGTGGTCAGCGCTTTCGAGCGCTTAAAGAAGGAAGGGAAATGCTTGTTCTGCGGCCTGTCCTGCCACTCCAACCACGAGCCTGTTGTCCGGGCCGCTGTGGACTGTGGACGCTATGACGTCGTCCAGATCGGCTACAACATTTTTGACATCGAGGAGCCTTCCGGGGATGTCGAAACCTACGACGATTATCTCGGGATAAGCCGGACAAGAGACCTGATCCGGTACGCCTCCGGCCGCGGCGTCGGCATAATCGCCATGAAAACGCTGAAGGTGGGAGGGCGGCGTCAGAACCTGGAGAGATACCGGACGGGCGATATCTCTCTCTTCCAGGCCATGCTCAAATGGGCATTGGAGGAGAAGGCCCTCTCCAGCGCCGTCACCGAGATGCTTAACCGCCGGCAGATGGATGAGGACCTGGCCGTGGCCGGGACCCCGCTGACGGCGGACGAGAGAATCGCGCTCTTCCGACACGTCGCCGAAAACGGAAAGGATTACTGCCGCCTCTGCGGACGCTGCCAGGCCGGCTGTCCCTCCGGGATCGCGACCGCGGATATCCTCCGTTATCTCGCCTACCATGAAAGCTACGGGAAGTCGGCTACAGCCAGAGCGCACTATTTAGAATTGAGTCCGGAGACAACGGCTCCGGCTTGCCGGGATTGCGGACGCTGCGAGAATCGCTGCCGGTTCGGAGTCCGAGTCAGGGAACGGATCCGGCTGGCTCATCAGATCTTCAGCGGATAACGACCGTGCGGCCGGCTTCGAACGGCCTTTCCCTGCGTTATCCGGGCCGTCGGCTCAGGCAAGGCTGACTGCCGCACAAGAAACCGCTCTGTTACCGTTGCTACCTTCCGGTCCTGGCGGGGTTCGCAGAGGGCTCTTTGCTCAGGGCCCCGACCGTCAACGCCTCGTACCCTGACACAGGCCAGAAAACGACCGGCCTCGGCCAGGCCTTCGACCCCACTGGAGCGGGTTGTGGGTTACAGGGCACCGCTAGCTCCCCGTCTAGCACGGTCGAAATCATTATATCGCGATGGCAAAGGAATGGAAAGGCTGAATCGCGCTCAGAATCGATAGGCCAGGCCGGCCCGCAGGATCAGACCGTCCCAGAGCCCCACCTCGCCTTTCAAGATCAACCCTTTGTAAATGTTGCCTTTGACGCCGAGGGCGGTGTGGAGAAGGATGAAACGGTCAAGTTTGATATCTCCTTCCTCCCGGAGATCATCAAACGTTTTGGTCTCTCCGCCGGAAACGCTTCCCTGGTTCACGCCTCGCCGGTAAGTTCCGCTGTAGACATAGACGGCCGTGCCGTTCAAGGGACCGAGGCCGAAGCCGACGACGACGTAGGGCGTGATGTTCCAGGAAGGGAATAGATCCCAGCGGAAAGTCAGGTTCGTGGTCAGAGGGTTTGTTTCTACAGTGGCGTCTCCCTCGACGGCGGCGACCGAGCCGTCGGCATACGTCTGCGTCACCGGGCCTTTCAGCAACAGCTTGATCCTCGTTTTTTCGAGGGAGAAGCCGATGCTCATCGCGCCGCGCCGGCCCAGAGGATAGTAGCGAACCTCGAAACCGTAGTTGGAACCCTCGGAATTGAAGGAGAGACTCTGTTCATAGAAAGAAGGGTAAAAATTCCCGCCGGCCATATCGTTGAGCTTTTCAGTCAAGCTGTCCCGGATCTCGTTGGCGGCCTTCTTGGTCAAGGTGCTCTCGAAGGCGCCCTTGACGGGATCGACGCTCCAAAACCCGAAATGGACGTCGACCTCGAAATACCCACCCCCTTTCTCCAGGATGCCTTCCGGAATGACCTGCTGTTCCTCTCCGGCCGCGGGCCGGGCCTGACGTTCGGGACCGGCGACGACCGGAGCGGTGACGGCAATCAGAGCGAGCCGGCCTTGGTTCTCTTTCTTGACCTCGTTGAAAAGGTCGACATAGGTCTGGGGATGGAAGAGCGGTGAGACCTCTTTCTGGGGATCGATTTCCAGCGTTTTGAGGATATATTTCTTGGCGTTCTCGATGTCGTTGAGATAGAAATGACAGAGCGAAAGTCCCATCTGGGCCCGGGACAGGTTCATTTTGTTGCCGGACACCTGGACAACGAGAAGATAGTCGGCGATGGCTTTCTGGTAGTCGCCCCTGGCGTAGGCATCGTCTGCCTGGACGAGAAAAGTTGCAGCCTGAGCCTCCCTCTCCTGGGCGCTCTGGGCGGCCAGTCCGACGGGAACGACGACGAGCGCGATCAGGACCAGCCATCTGGTCAGCATCTTCGGCATCATCTGTCCTCCATGGATCGATTCTTGTCCGAAAATCACCGCCATATTATAGATTGCCCCTGTCTTTGTCAAATTGATCATGTCCGGGAAACGATACTCACACTTCTTGCATTTAGTGTCCTGTTCCGCAAGTTCCTTTCATCGCCCCTCCGCAGAGACGGGACACTCCCAGGGGAGAGTCAATCTCCCCCGCCTAGAAAATGGAGGGGGGTCCCATTTTCCGCTTTGCCTTCCTCGGCGTCTGTATTGACAGCCCGACTGGAGAGTGATAGATAGAGAAATCCCGGTTCATCTCTATGGACTCACCAATGGAGGCTCACATGACTTCTCTCCGAAAGGCAAAAAAGGTATTCATCGGGGTTCTGCTTCTGGCCGCAATTCCGCTCTTCGTTTCGGCTCAGACTCCGCCCGAAAAGTTCCTGGGGCATCAGGTCGGCGCCGACCGCAAGCTCGCCGACTATAACCAGATCAAGGCCTATTTCGAGAAGCTCGACCAGGAATCACCGCGGCTTCAGCTCTTCACCATCGGCGAATCGACCCTGAAGCGGCCGATCATCATGGCCGTAATCAGCACCGAAGAGAACATGGCCAAGCTCGACCGCTACCGCGAGATCACCAAGAAGCTCCGCGACCCGAGAACGCTTCCTCTGGACGAGGCCAAGGCGCTGGCCGCCGAGGGCAAAGCCATCCTGCTCATCACCTGCAGCCTCCACGCCTCGGAGATCGCCGCCTCGCAAATGTCCATGGAGCTGGCCTATAAGCTGGTCACGGGCGACACGCCCTTCGACGCCGCCAAGGTGCTCAGCGACGTTATCGTCCTGCTGGTTCCGTCTCACAATCCCGACGGTAACCAGATGGTCGTCGACTGGTATAGGAAGTACCTCGGCACCAAGTACGAAGGCGGCTCGATGCCGTGGATCTACCATCACTACGCCGGCCATGACAACAACCGCGACTGGTTTATGTTCAACCTCCCCGAGACCAGGGCCGTGACAAAGGTCCTCTACCAAGACTGGCTCCCCCAGATCCACATCGACGAGCACCAGATGGGCTCGACGGCGGCCCGCTTGTTCATCCCGCCTTTCATGGACCCGCCGGTCCCCAACGTCCAGCCGCTTCTCTGGCGCGGTGTCAACCTCTGCGGGGCGAGCATGGCCTACGACCTCCAGAAGAACGGCTTCCGGGGGGTCAATCACGGCCGCAGCTTCACCGGCTGGTGGATCGGCGCCTGCGATGACACCTCCTGGCTTCACAACGTCGTCGGCCTCCTCAGCGAGATGGCCTCGGTCAGGACCGCCACCCCCGTCCGCATCGAGCCGAACGAGATCCCACAGACATATTACGAGAAGATGATGGAGTTCCCGGACCCCTGGCCGGGAGGCTGGTGGCGGCTTCGCGACATCGTCGATTACGAGCTAACCCTTTCGCTGAGCCTGGTCAAGACCGCGGCCCTGCACAAAGAGGATTTTCTGTTCAACTTCTACCGGATGTACAAGAATTCCATCGAACAGGTGGACAAGAACCAGCCCTTCGCCTTTGTTATCCCGGCCGCGCAGGCGGACCGCCAGACAACGCTCCGGATGATCCAGATCTTGATGTGTGGCGGCGTCGAAATCCACCAGGCCCGGGCTGAATTCATCGCCGGGGGGAAGGTCTACCCGGCCGGTTCATTCGTGGTCAAAATGGCCCAGCCCTACAAGCCCTATGCCTGGGCGCTTCTGGAGAAGCAGAAATATCCGGACCTGAGGCAGTATCCCGGCGGCCCGCCCGTTCCGCCCTATGACAACGCCGGTTGGACTTTGCCACTCCAGATGGGGGTCGCCTGTGACCAGGTTGACGAGCCGTTCCAGGCCGAACTGGAGAAGATCGACAAGGTCCCCCAGACTCCCCTTCCCCCGCCCGAACCGTCCGCCGGCTGGTATGTCCTGGACTGCCGTTCCAACATCTCTTATAGCACTGTTTTCTCGCTCCTGAAGGAGAAAGCCGAGGTCTTCCGCACCAAGGAAGCCCTAAAAGCGGAGGGATTCGAGGTGCCCCCCGGAAGTTTCCTGGTCAAGAACGGACCCGAGGTCAAGAAGGTCATCGAGCCCTTGGCCCAGAACGGATACCTTCGCGTCCATGAACTGAACGATATAGCGGCCATTCCCAGGGCTTCTCTCAAGAGCCCGCGCATCGGCCTCTATCAATCCTGGCGGAGCAACATGGACGAAGGCTGGACGCGCTATGTCTTCGACGACCTGGGCGTCCCCTACAAGACCCTCCACAACGACGCCTTCAAGGGAGCGAAGGGCAAGAAGGTTGACCTCCGGGCGGACTATGACGTGATCGTTTTCCCCGACGAGAATCCCGATATCATCAAGACAGGAAAGCGCGATCCCTCTTCCGAGTATGCCCGCTATTTCTCGGGCAATTGGCCGCCCGAATACGAGGGCGGAATAGAGAAAGAGGGCGTCGATGCGGTCAAGGCCTTCGTCGAGTCTGGAGGGATCCTGGTGACTCTCAACGGCGCCTGCGGACTGGCCATAAAGGAATTCCAGGCCCCCGTCCGCAACGTATTGGAGAGAGTGGAGCGGACAAAGTTCTTCTGCCCGACATCGCTCCTGCGAATCGATGTAGATAACACCACGCCGCTCGGGTATGGAATGCCGGAAAAGGCGGCGGCCATGTTTTCGGACGGACTGGCCCTGAGCACCAGGGTGCCTTCGGCCGAGTGGGACCGCAAGGTCGTCGCCAGCTATGCCGAGAGGGACGTGCTCCTCAGCGGCTGGCTCCTTGGCGAGGACGTGATCTCCCGCCGGGCGGCGGTCGTGGACATGCAGTACAAAAAGGGGCGCATCGTCCTTATCGGTTTCCCCTGTCAGAACCGGGCCCAGACCCACGGCACTTACAAGTTCCTGCTGAACGCGCTCCTCTATCCCCAGCCGGAGGCAAAATAAAAGGACTCGGGGCAGTGTCCTCGAAACCACGCTAGTTTTCTCCCAGCGCCTTTTTGGAGGAGTGGATGCCGCTGGAGAAATAAGAAGGTCGGGCCCTTATCCTACCAATTCGATAATTTCTATGAATTTGATATAATAGTAATTGTGTAGTGATTTCGGGATGGAGAATCAACAGATGGTCGAAAATAAGCGAAAGAAACTCTCCTTGATCGTTTTCTCCGGCGACATGGACAAACTCTTCGCCGCTTTCTCCCTCGCTGCCGGCGCCGCCGCCTCCGGCATGGACGTGGTCATGTTTTTCACCTTCTGGGGCCTTCGCGCCCTCAAGAAGAAGAAATCCACCGGACGAAGCTTGTTCGGGCGGCTACTCGGCTGGGCTTACGGGGGGGATATCGGCCGGGCCTCGCCCAGCCGGATGCGCTTCGGAGGGGTCGGCCGCTGGATGTTCAAGAAAATGATGAAGGCCAAGCACGTCCCCTCTCTCGCCGAACTCAGGCAGACGGCCATCGACCTGGGAGTGAAGATGCACGGCTGCCAGATGAGCATGAGCGTTATGGAAATCCCCAAGGACGCTCTGATCGACGAAGTCTCCACCTGTGTAGGCGTCGCCCATTTCCTCGAACAGGCCCAGGAGTCGGACGTCACCTTGTTTATCTGAGGGTTCGTTTTTTCTTGTCTTGGCCATAATTCTCCTATACAATTGGCCCGGTCACTGCGACTAAATCTCTAGAGGCGGTGAACCCTACATTGTGGATAAAGAAGACCCCCCAGGCGAGAAAGCGGACCACACCGGCTGAGGAAAGCCCCGTCCAACCCAACCACCTGGCCAGGCAGCTGGCCGCCGCCGATGCGCGGTTCTTCAACATCATCGGCCGGACCGCCGACTCCATCCTGATCGTCGACACGGACGGCACGGTGATTTTCGCCAATCCGGCCGCAGTCGAGCTCTTCGGCCGCGGAAAAAAAGAAATCAGCGGGATGCCCTTCGGGTTTCCGCTGGCCCCCGGGGAGGCGACCGAGATCGGCATCCCCGCCCGGGAAGGGCGGCCGCGGACCGGAGAGATGCAGGTGGTCGAAATCGAGTGGCAGGAGCAGCCGGCCTACCTCGTCACCGTCCGGGACATTACCGCCCGCAAACAGGCCGACGAGCTCCGGATGGAGATCGAAAGACACATCAAGCTGGACAAGCTCAAGGACGATTTCATAAACACCGTTTCCCACGAACTTCGCACCCCCCTATCCATAACCAAAGAGGCCATCAGCCTCATCCTGGAGAAGGTCCAAGGCGAGATCAATGACCAACAGACCGAGATCCTGACCATCGCCAAAAACAACATCGACCGGCTCGCCCGGATCATCAACGGGCTGCTCGATGTCTCTAAAATCGAGGCCGGCAAGATTGAGCTGCGCAAAGAGGACATCAACCTTCAGTCCTTGGTCGGGGAAGTCGCCCTTAGTTTCGAAGGGAAGGCCCGGGAGAAAGGCCTCGACCTGAGGCTGAGCTTGCCGGAGGCGACGATCCTCGCCTACGCCGATGAAGACAAACTCGCTCAGGTTTTCACCAACCTGGTCGACAACGCTGTCAAATTCACCGCGGCAGGAACCATCGAGATCCGGGTGGAGGAGAAAGACGGAAGCATCGATTGCCGGGTCCGGGATACCGGGATCGGCATCGCTCCCGAGGACCTCCCCAAGATCTTCGACCGCTTCACCCAATTCGGCCGCAAGGATGGACCGGGAGAAAAGGGAACCGGCCTGGGGCTCTCGATCGTCAAGGGACTGGTGGAGGTTCACGGCGGGGAGATCCGGGTGGAGAGCGAGGTCGGGAAAGGAACAGAAGTCTCCTTTGCTCTGCCCAGCCTGAGTTTCAACGAGAGGCTTCAAGAATATCTCTCCAGCATGATCCAGGAAGCGGCCGACCGCAAGGGCGTCTTTTCCCTGATCGTCTTTTCTGTCCGCGAAATGCAGGACGTCCTGAGCCGTTCAGCGGAGAAGACCGAGGCCGGGATGATGGAATTGGAGCAGGTTCTCAAGAGATCCCTCCGCCGGCGGGCGGATACGGTGATGTATAACCAGGGCAGTTTTTATCTCATCCTTCCCGAAACCAAGAAGAAAGACGCTCCCTTCGTTCTCGAGAGGATGAAGGAGAACTTGAAGCTGGCCGTCGAGGACAGCGACTTCTTCAGGGATGCACTTACGCTGGAGACCAAGATTCTTTCCTACCCGGAGGACGCCGTCGAGCTCGGCAAATGGTTGGCCGGCACGATTTAAGGACCATGCCCAAGATCCTGGTTATCGAAGACGAGCCCGACCAGAACAAGCTCATCAAGCTGCGCTTGGAAGCCCGCGGCTTCACGGTCTTGTCCGCCGGCAGGGCCAAGGAAGGGCTCGAGATTTCCCTGAGGGAAAAGCCGGACCTCGTCCTAATGGATATGATCCTGCCGGATATGCACGGCCTCGATGCCACGATCAAGCTGAAGCAGGACCCCGCAACTCAGTCCATCCCGGTCATCGCTCTATCCGCCGTGGGCTCGCCCGATTTCACAAAGGCATGCCTGCAGGAAGGAATCGTCGCCTACGTCCGGAAACCCTACGATCCGCGAGAGCTTTTCAAGACCATCGAAAAATTCGTCCCGGTCGATGAGCCGCCCGGGAGAAAAAAAATCGCCCCGACGGCCGGGAAGGAAGAAAATATCGAGGAGAAGCTCTCCGCTATCAAGAAACAGCCCGAAGATGCGCCCATCTCCCCGCCATCGCCTTCCCGCCGGCCGGAAAGAGGCTCCCGGAAGATGCCTTCGATCGACGATATGCTCCGGGGAGCCTTGGCGGACTTTGATGTCCCCCTGGAGAAAAAGAAATCTCCCCCGCCCTCCCCGCCGGCAGCGGCTCCCAAGGAGAAACCCCGCACCAAAATCGTTCTGGTCATCGATGACGATACTTCTTTCGGCCGAGTCGTCACGACGCACTTGGCCGGTCACGGCTACGAGGTCTACCTGGCGCTCGACGGCATCAGCGGATTGAAACAGGCTTTCCTGAAGAAGCCCGACCTTATCCTGCTCAACCTGATCCTTCCGGGCGGAGGCGGAGAAATCTTATTAGCGAACCTGCGCAAGTCGCCGGAATCTGGCCATCTCCCAGTCTTCGTTATGTCGAGCCTGCTGTCGCCCAAAAACCTCGAGGAGAAGGCCCGCGAGCTTGGCGCCCAAGGCTTCATCTCCAAGCCCGTCGATCCCGAAGACCTGCTCTACATCGTCGAGTCCATCATCGGAGTATAATCACGACACCCAAGAAACGAATCCTGGTGGTCGATGACGAGGTGGATTTTATCAAAATGCTCCAGGCCAGGCTTCGCATCGAGGGCTACGAGGTCATGACGGCCGAGGACGGGATCAAAGGGCTCCAGGTCGCCCGCAAGGAAAAGCCCGACCTGATCATCCTCGACATCATGATGCCGGGCCTGGACGGGCATTCGGTCTGCGATATGCTCAAGAAATCAGCCTTGACCTGGTCCATCCCGGTGATCTACCTCACCGCCAAGACGGGCCATGCCGATGAACTTTTGGCCATGGAAAAAGGAGCCAAATATTATCTCACCAAGCCCTATAATCCGGCCATGCTGATGGAGATGATCAAGAGCGCCCTGATCGAAAACGATTCAGCAGGAGAAAAGGGAAACCGGGTCTTGATCATCGACGGAGATATGACCTTCGCCGACGAGTGCGAGGCCAAGCTCAGGCAAGCCGGATACGATGTCATCCTGGCGCCTACGGCGGCCGAGGGGCTCCAGTCCGCCCGCGATCATCACCCCGATATCATCCTTCTCGATTTCCAGGCATCTCACCAAGATGCCCACGCCAGCATCCAGGCCATCAGTCACGATGTCCGGCTCAAAGGCATTCCCCTATTTGTCCTGGCGCCGCAGGCGATCAAAGACAGGGTGGATCCCAAGACCGCCGACCCCGCTAAGTTCATCGTCAAGCCCGTCAATTACCTCCGGCTGCTGGACGCGCTTGAGAGAATCCGGAGAACAGAACAGAACAGGGATTAGGCCCTCCGGCCGCGAACCCGCCGCTCAATCTCCGCTCAGGATGAGGGTGGCTTTCTCGATATCGGAGACATCCAGGATGATCGAAACGGTGTTCCCTTTCCGGCTCAAGGTCCCATAGGCATAATCGATGTTGATCCCGCGGTTTCCGAGCTGGGTCGTCACTTCGGCCAGGGCGCCGGGCCGATTTTCCAGGTCGATCTTCAGGACGTCGCGAAGCTCCGTGGTGTAGCTCAGTTTATTGAGGACCTTCACGGCCTTGCTGACATTCTTGACATAGAGCTTGGCCGTATCCTGGAAGACGCCGATCGCTTCGATGTTGACCTCGTTCTCGGCAAGATGGCTGCACAGTTCACCCAAGGTGGACGGCCGGTTTTCCAGGACGACGAAGATTTCGGTGATGCGTTCCATGATTCCCCCGTTTCGATGGATTTCCTAGCCTTTCTTGAGATACGTTTTCATGTATTGAGACCGGAAGTAGGCTTCGGCAGCAGCCGGTTCCTTGAATGACAGTTCCTGCCGCTGGAAGGACATCTCCCCCCGGAAATCGGCGATGGAGCTGTAGCCGTGCTCCTTCATCCAGGCCTCCAGTCCCTGGATCAGGGCCGACAGCTTCCCGGTCCCTTCCTGAAGCAGGAGCGAGGCGACCTGGACGGCCGATGCTCCGGCCAGGATAAGCTTGATGACGTCTTCAGACCCGCGGACGCCCCCCGAAGAGGCGATATCGCACTCCAGCCTGCCTGCGCACAGGCCGACCCAGCGCAGGCTCAAGTGAAAATCGCCCCGGCCGATGATGCTCCTTGTCTGCAGCCGGGAGATATCGATGTCCGGCTGCATGAACCAGTTAAAGAGGACCAGCCCCCGGCTCCCCGCCTCCGCCAGCTTCTGGCCCAGATAAGGGATGGAGGTGATGTGGGGCGAGAGCTTGACCGCGATCGGAATGGACACCGCGCCGGTGACTTCCTCAACGATCTGAGTGTACAGGCGCTCATACTCGAGCCCGGTCTTCTTCAGGTCATAAGGAAGGAAAAAGATGTTCAGCTCGAGGGCGTCGGCACCGGCGTTCTCAAAATGCCGGGCGAACCGCGGCCAGAGACGGGCCGTCCGGCAGTTGACGCTGGCGATAACGGGGATTCCGGCCCTGGTTTTGGCCTCTTCGACCAGGCGGCACATTTTATCGGTCGCATATTCGAGAAGGCCCCCTCTCTCCAGGTAATCCAGAGCTTCGGGATAGATCCAGACGCCTTTGTCGGCTGCATCCACTTCGCTCCAGAACTGCTCCTCGAAAAAAGACTTGAGGACGACGGCCCCGGCGCCCGCTTCCTGACAACGGACCACTCCCTCTGCCGTGCTGGTCAGCCCGCAGGAGCCGACGACAACCGGATTGCGCAGGTTCAATCCCAGATAACTCGTGCTCAGGTCAGCCATGGTGATCTCCTATTAGCAGGGCTGTTTTCACTCAGTCGAATATCTTTCCAGGATTGAGGATGCCGTTGGGGTCGAAAAGCCGCTTGATCCCCTTCATTAGGTCTATCTGGGCCTCGGCCAGGGCCAGGGACAAAAATGGTTTCTTGACCAATCCGATGCCGTGTTCCCCCGAAATGACCCCGCCTCTTTTTCCGGCGTCGGAATAGAGGGCCCTCCGGACTTTGTCCACCTTGTCCCGCCAGTCCTCTTCTGGAACCGGGACGAGCCGGCCATCCTCAAACCGGGCCTTCATGATATGGGTGTGAACGTTGCCGTCGGCGGCGTGACCAAAGGTCGGCAGCCAGATGCCGTATTCCCGCGCCACTTCGCGAATGCGGCGGACGTGCCCGGGAATTTCGGCCCGGGGGATGGAGATATCCAGGATCTCGATCGTCCCTGACTTGATGGCCTCGTAAATCTTGCTCCGTATCTCCAGGACAAGATGCTGCTTCTTGGGTGTGTCGGCGATAAAGACGTCCAGGGCCCCTTTCTCGAGGCAGACCTGGGCCACTTCCTGGCTGAGCCGGTCCATTTCCTCCTCACTCGGCGCCTCGAGAATGATAAGGAGTGAGGTCCGGCCGGTCTGGGCGGGCCAGCGTTTGTGGAGGAATTCCTCGGTGATGCGGATGACCTCCTGATCGATAAACTCGACGGCCAAAGGCATGATCTTCCGGCCCATTAAAAGCGGCACTGTCTCCACGGCACCGTCAACATCCTCGAAGGGGATGACCAGCGAGCGGGTCAGGGGTGAAGCGGGCAGGAGCTGGATGACGGCCTGAGTGATGATCCCCAGGGTTCCTTCCGACCCGATCAGGAGATGGAGGAGGCTATAGCCGGTGCTGCTCTTAACGATCTTTCCGCCCAGGCGGATGACGTCGCCGCGCGGCAGGACGACTTCCAGGCCGCGGACATAGCTGCGGATAACCCCATACTTGACGGCTCGGCTGCCCCCGGCGTTGGTGGCGATGAGCCCGCCGATCATGGCGCTTTCATCTCCGGGATGAGGCGGGAAAGAGAGCCCGGCCGCCTCCACCGCTTCGATGAAATCCCCCAGCATCACACCCGGCTCGACGACGGCCATTTGGTTTTCGCGGTCGATCTCGATCGTCCGGTTCATCTTTTCCAACGAAAGGACGATACCGCCATGAACCGGCACGCAGCCGCCGCACAGCCCGGTGGCGCCGCCGCGAGGCGTCACCGGCAGGCGCGCCTCATCGGCCAGTCGCAGGACCGCCGCCACCTCTTCGGTCGCTTCCGGTTTGACCACGGCCTCGGGGTACCTCTGGATGTCCCGGAGCGAGAACTCGTCATGGCTGTAATCTTCCATCTTTTCCCGCTCGGAGAGGACATCTCCTGGCCCGACGATAGCGACCAGGCGCTGGAGAAGTTCCGATGTCAGTTTGCTATACATTAGAGCTTCATTTTATGATGATGTGCGGGATGTCGGCGTCCCTGAGCTGCTTGTTCAAGTTGGGGATGTCGGTTTCGACGATTTCCTTCAATTTGGCGATCTCCACCTCGGCCTGCTCGGCCAGTTCTTTGAAGAGCTCGCGGGACTGGTCGGTGGGCCGGGCGTCGGCAGCGGCGGCGACGGAGGCCAGGGCGGCGATTTTGTTATCGAGCCTGACCGGATAATTGAGCGGGTCCTGACTGCTCTTGGACTTGGCCTGGATGAGCACGTCCTCGATAGCGGTCAGTCTTTTCTGGACCGCTTCCCCCGCGTCGACGGCTCCGGAGCTCTCCGGCCGCCCCTTGATCTCGGCGCTGATCGCCTCGACCTTGGCCCGGATCCGGCGGAGCTCGTTGATCGCCTGGTTAACTCGGCTGAGGGTGTCACGGACTTCGATCAGGAAATCGAACTGCTCCCTGAGATCCTGCGGCGAGGCTTCTATTCGCGGATCGATCTTCCATTCCCATTCCCGGATGTACGTCTCCTCGCCCCTGGTCAGCTTTGCCTGGTAGATGCCCGGCACCGCGATCGGACCGGTTGTCGACCCGCCCCACAGGATGGCTCCGGGCACCCGCTCTGCGTCCGGATAGCGCATATTCCAGACGAACCGGTTCATGCCCGCTTCCGCCGGCAGACGCCGGGTCTCATCGCCTCCGAACATCCGGCTGAACTCGTCACCGGATCCCTCTTCTGTCTTGGCCTGGCTGGAGAAGGTCTTGATCCAGGCCCCGTTGGAGTCCATGATTTCGAGGACGACTTCCTGCTTCGGTTTTTCCTTGAAATAATAGGTAATGACCGTTCCCGAGGCCGGATTCCGACCGGTTTTGGGGATCGGGAAGCTGCCGCCAGGCATCCGGAAAGCATCGCGCGGTTTGAAGAGATAGGCACCCGCTGCCGCCACTTTCTCGTCCAGTTGATGGAGCGGGGTAAGATCATCCAGGATCCAAAAAGAGCGGCCATGAGTGGCGACAACAAGATCATCGTCCTTGACGACCATGTCGTGGATGGGTACGACCGGCAGGTTGAGCTGGAGGGACTGCCAGGCCGCGCCGTCGTTGAAGGAAAGGAACACCCCCGTTTCCGTCCCGGCGTAGAGAAGTCCCTGGCGTTTGGGGTCTTCCCTGACAACACGGACGAAAGAATTCCTGGGGAGGCCGGAGACGATCGGTTTCCAGGTTTGGCCGAAATCCTCGGTTTTATAGATATAGGGCCGGAAGTCGTCGAGTTCGTGACGATCGACGGCCAGGTAAGCGATCGCCGGGTCAAAAGTCGAAGGCTCGATCATGCTGATGAGGCTCCACTTGGGCAGTTCGCGGGGCGTGATGTTCTCCCAGCTCTTGCCGCCGTCCCGGGTCAGTTGGACGAGGCCGTCGTCGGTTCCCACCCAAAGGATATCCGGATCCTGGAAGGACTCGGCCAGGGCAAAGATAGTGCAGTAATACTCGACGCCGGTGTTGTCCTTGGTGATCGGGCCTCCGGATGAGCGCTGCTTGTCCTTATCGTTAGTGGTCAGGTCGGGACTGATGACCTCCCAGCCCTGTCCCTCATTGGTCGTTTTGAACAGCACCTGGGCGGCATGATAAAGGACATCGGGGTTATGCCGGGAGACGACGATCGGGGCTGTCCACTGATACCGGTATCTGAGGACGTCCGCCCCCGCTCCCATCGGGTTTTCCGGCCAGGCCGTGATGATTCGCTCCTGGTGTGTCCGGGCGTCCCAGCGGGTGATGAGACCGCTGTAGCTTCCAGCATAGACGATATCCGGGTTGCCGGGCCGAGGGACGACGAAACCGCTCTCGCCTCCGCCCACGGAGTGCCAGTCGGAAGCCGTGATCCCGTAGCCGTCGGTGCGGCTGGCGATCCTCACCGTGGAATTGTCTTGCTGGGCTCCATAAACCCAGTAAGGGAAGCGGTCGTCCACGGCGACATGATAGAATTGGGCGGTCGGCTGGTTGTCCTGGGCCGTCCAGGATTGCCCGCCGTTCATCGACACGTTGGCCCCGCCATCGTTTGAATTGATCATCCGCCGCGAATTCCCTGGGTCGATCCAGAGGTCATGGTTGTCCCCGTGGGGGACACGGACGGCCGTGTAGGTTTTGCCGCCGTCCGTGGAGCGGTAGAAGCCGGTATTGAGGATATAGACAGTCTCGGCATCCATGGGGTCGGCATAGATCCGGCTGTAGTACCAGGCCCGCTGACGGAGCCGGCGCTCTTCGTTGACCCTCTGCCAGGTTTCGCCGCCGTCGTCAGAGCGGAAAACACCCCCGTCCTCGGCCTCGACAATCGCCCAAACGCGCTCCGGCCGGGCGGGAGAGACGGTGACTCCGATCTTTCCCAGGACGCCTCGGGGAAGTCCCTTTTTCCGCGAGATCTCCCTCCATTGGCTCCCTCCGTCGACGGACTTGAAAAGCCCGCTCCCCGGCCCGCCGCTGGTCAAGCTGTAAGGAGTCCGGCCGCTCTCCCATAAAGCCGCATAGATCACCCTCGGGTTGGAAGGGTCCAAGGCCAGGTCGATGGCTCCGGTCTTGTTGTCTCGAAAGAGGACCCTCTCCCAAGTTTTGCCGCCGTCGCTCGTGCGGAAGACTCCCCGGTTATCGTTGGGTCCGTAAACGTGGCCGAGCGCGGCCGCATAAGCCAGGTCGGGATCCCGGGGATGGATCCGCAGACGCGAGATCTGGCTGGTATCGGCCAGGCCAAGATGCGTCCATGTTTTTCCGGCATCCGTGGATTTATAAACGCCGTCCCCGTGGGAGACGTTGCCGCGGATGGGCGCCTCTCCCATCCCCGCATAGACGACGTTGGGATCAACTTCGGAGACGGCGATGGCCCCGACCGAACCCGTCCGGAAAAAGCCGTCGGAAACGCACTTCCAATTGAGCCCCCCGTCTTCGGTCTTCCAAACCCCGCCGCCCGTCGCCCCGAAATAGTAGGTATCGGGCTGGCTCGGGATGCCAGATACGGCCGTCACGCGCCCGCCGCGGTAAGGGCCGATCGAACGCCACTCCATGGCCTTATAGAGGCTCGGGTCTATAGAAACGGACCGGCTGCGCTCCCGCTGGGCCGGCGCGCTCCAAGCGATAAGAGTGAGGGCCATCCCTCCGCCCACAATAACAGCTATGGATCTAAATAACGACTTAGACGAGATCATTAAAGAGACTCCTTGTTTACTGGACTTTATAATTCAACCCGGAGTTCATGTCAACCGGAGCTGGCGCAAGAAGGACACGATCATTTGGGGGCGGCCGGCGAACTCCTCAACGAAGCCGGTCAGCCGCATTTCTCTCCCCTTCCAGGAATCGGCCCCTGGAAAAAGCGAAACCCGGTCGAGGGGAATCAAGGCTTCGAATCCGGCGGCGGCGGGACGGAGGCTAAGGAAAGACCCTTTTTTCGAGACCTCGGCGCAGAGGAATCGGACCGAGACGATCTCTTCGAGATGAGCCTGAATTTGAGACACCGGGATCACCTCGGGATCCTGGGTTCGCCAGAAACCCCGGTTTTCTTTTCTGGCCGCGGCGGCGGCGAAACGGAAACGCTTCTGGAAGTCCTTCCGGAAAGGATACTTTAAAAAGGCTGAAGCGAATCCCCGGCGGATGATCAACTCGTTGAACAGCACTCCCTCGCCGACCCAAAGATAGGCGAGGACCCGGCCGTATTCATCCAGGGGGGAGAAGTCAAACGTCAGGCGAACGGTCCGGCGGTAGAGATGATGGAAGGCGAACCTTCTGGACAAGAAGGCCCGCCAGGCGACCTCCTCTCTCGGGTCATCCATTTCCGGCGCGTCCACACCGATAAGTCTGACCCGGCGCTCGATCCCGTCGGAGAACCGGACCGTAGCCGTATCGCCGTCGGCTACGCGGACGACGGTTCCCGATTCGGGGAAGGGGCTTTGCCGCTCCGCCTGGACTGCGGAAAGAAAGCTGATAAAGACTATGGCTAAAGAAAAGAAAACTTTCTTCATTGATTAGATTGCAATAACCATGAAATGAAGGGATTAATAGTTCCCTCTCTCTGGATGGGAGAGGAAATATTTTCTGGCATTCCCTGTGAATCGGTCACGTCAAGAATGTTCAATCAGTTCTTTGGCGGCGCGGACGATATGGGAGGCGCTGATACCGTAGGTATCGAGGAGTTCGGCGGGCTTTCCCGAGCGGGGAAGTTCCCGGACGCAGAGATGGATGATCCGGGCGCTCCCGGCCAACGCCGCGGCCACGGCTTCCCCCAACCCGCCGGCGGAAAAATGGTCCTCGACGACGACGGCCCGGCCGCCCGTCTCGGCGACTTCGCGGGTGATCGTCTTCTTGTCCAGCGGCTGGATCGAGTAGGCATCAATGATCCTCAGACCGATCCTTTCCTTTTTCAACTCTTCCCAGGCTTTGAGAGTTTCGAACACGGTGATCCCGGCAGCGATGACCGTCACAGCATCTCCCTTCCCCCGGCGGAGGACTTTCGACCCTCCAATCGGGAATGTGTCCTCCCGGGAGTAAAAAAGCGGCGTCGCCGGCCGGGTCGTCCGGATGTAGACAAGTCCCCGGTGCCGGGCGGCGGCCTCGACGCAGGCTTCGGCCGAAAAGGCATCGCTTGGATAAAGGACGACACATCCGGGAATCGGCCGAAATATCGCCAGGTCCTCGAGCCCCATCTGGGAAGGCCCGTCCTCGCCGATGCTCACGCCCACATGCGAGCCGCAGAGCTTGAGGTTAGCGAAGGAATAGGCGGCCATCCGGACCTGGTCGTGGGCGCGGCTGAGGAAGGCGGCGAAGGTGGCGACGAAGGGAATGAACCCTTTCGCCGACATGCCCATCCCCATCCCAACCATATTCTGCTCGGCGATGAACGACTGGAAGGAACGCTCCGGAAAGGAGTCGAAGAATCTATCGGCATAGGTGGAGTTCTTGACATCGCCGTCCAGGGCAACCACCCAACCGTTGACGCGGCCGAGGCTTTGGAGAGCGATTCCATAGGCCAGGCGGGTGGCCGTCTTCTCGGTATAGGCCGTCCGTTCGAAGTTGGAGGCCTTGTTCCAGCGCGGCCGGCGCGCCTTCCGGGGCGGCCGGACGAGCTTTGCAGCGTCGATCGAGGGAGCTGGACCGATCTCCTGGAGGGCTTTTTGCAGGTCCTTTTCCTGGAGGGGCTTGCCGTGCCATCCGTTCCTGTCCTCGAGGAAGGAGACCCCTTTGCCTTTGAGCGTCCTGGCCAGGATGACAGCCGGGCCGCCGGCCTTCCGGATGGTCTCGAAGGTCGCCAGGATCGCCGCTATGTCATGTCCGTTGACCCTGTGGACGGCCCAGCCAAAGGCCTTGAACTTCCGTGCGTAGGCGGCGATGTCATGACCATGCATGGTCGCTTCGGACTGGCCCAGCCGGTTGATGTCCACGACGGCCACAAGGTTCTTGAGGCCGAAGTGGACGGCAGCGTTGGCCGCTTCCCAGACGGAGCCCTCGGCGCATTCCCCGTCCCCCAGCAGGACGAAGGTTCGGCCCGGCGAACGTCCGAGCCTCTGGGCGAGGGCGAGCCCGACTCCGACCGAGAGCCCTTGACCCAGCGAACCCGTGGCCGCCTTGACCCAGTTCATCCGGGGCGTGGGATGGCCTTCCAGCCGAGAACTGATCTTGCGCAGGTCCATGAGCTCCGCTTCCGGGATGATTCCAGCTTCGGCGTAGGCCGCCCAGAGGATGGGTGCGGCATGTCCTTTGGACAGGACGAACTCGTCGTTTCCCCAATCCTCGGGGTCGCGGAAGTTGTACCTCATCTCGCTGAAGAACAGGCAGGCCGCCAGTTCAGCCATGGACAGGCAGGTGGTCGGGTGGCCGGAGCCGGCCTGGGAGGTCATCCGGAGAGAATGGATGCGCAGCCGGGCGGCGATCTTTTGCAGGGCGTCGGCTTTCCTCATCGGGCTTTTCCTTTCCTTGAAGTCAAGAACTGAAGGAAATCCATTATAAAATATCATCCAAAAAAGAAAAAGGGTTTTTTCCATCTTGTGTGGATTAATCGCACTATTAAATAAGGTGACACTAAACCTAATTCGGTAAACTGATTCGCAGAGTTAGCCTTCTAATCGAATTAAGTTTAGTGTCACCGTAATTATGTCACCGTAATTACATCCCCATCCGGCCGAAGCAGATGGAGGTGGGTAGGCAGGTCTTTAGCGAGGACGGATGGGGCGCACCACGACAGGACCCCTTCTTTCCTTCCCAGCCTCCCCCCTACGGGTGAGAATCCGGCCTAAAAATCACCGCGGGAATCATCCCCTGCGGTTATTGACCCCGGCGAGCCAGCCCTCAACAATAGGACGCGAGGACGGAGTATTATGCAGAAAAGAAGGCCCTGACAAATGGAAGACATGTATGCGAAGGCTGAACAGGTCCTGGACTTCCTGAGGGATATCGAACTCGTTGTGGCCGAACTTTACAGGCGCTTTTCTCGCTGCTTCGCCGAGGACCGGGTCATCTGGGAAGACCTGAGCCAGGACGAAGAAGGCCATGCCGCCATGGTCACCGAGCTCAAGCGGACACTCCTCAGGAATGGTTCGCCCTTCGAGGTCGGTAAGATCAACCTCGCCTCCCTCACTACCTACCGCCAGAGCATCGAGAACAACCTCAGCCGTCTACAGAGAGGGGAACTCGGCCGGCAGAACGCCCTGTTCATCGCTCGGGATTTCGAGAGGACGCTCATCGAACACGATTTCTACGCGTCGATCAGGAGCGACAACCCGGAGTACCGGGCCATCCAAGATAAAATCAAAAAGGAAACCGAACTCCACCTGCAGAAATTGGAGAACTATATTCGAACGCTATTCCCATTTTGATCGGGAGAGAGATATCAGGATGAGATTGATAGCCGTGTTGGACGAAGCGATCCAGCTTGAGGAAAAGATCCGCTCCTGCTACGAGCTCTTGAGCCAGGTTACCGAGGACGGAGTCTCCGCCGAACTGAAGCAGCTAGCTCGGGAAGAAAAGAGCCATGTCAACGTCCTCAAGACGGGAAAGAACTTCGTATTCCGGACACCGGACCAATTCGGCCAAGAGACCATCTCCGCTACCGAGATACGACTCGGGCTCAAAGCCGTTGCCGACCTCGAAGAAGACCTGATCAGCCGGAAAATCGAGTTCTCCGTGGGGCTGAAAAAACTCTACGGCCTGGAAAAAAAATTCGAGAGGGTCCACATGAACACGGCCGTTGAGTTCAAGGACTTTTCCATGAAGAAGCTCTTCGAGGCCTTAGCTCGGGCCGATGCCGAACACCGGCAACGTTTGGAACGGCTGATCGCCCAGCTCTAACCGGTCCGTACTCCCCAAGGACACAAGCGCAGGGAATCCGTCGGGCGGCTATTCCAGCTGCCGCCGGGCGCGGCCATAATGGGGGTGCAGTTCGAGAGCCTTCAGGAATTCCGTTTTCGCCTCGGCTTCCTCTCCCCGGCCGAGCCGTCCCAAGCCTGACAAATAATGAAAATAAGCCGTCCGTCTGCGGCCTGACTCTCTCTCGCCGAACTTGGCGAAGTAGTCCATGGCCGGGGCTTTTTCAAGGTTCTCCAGGGCAAAGCCGATCAGGCGATCAAAGCATTCTCTGGCCCGGTCCTCCCGGCCAAGCTTCCTCCAGGACAGGCCCTGGAAATAGACTACTTCAGAAGGTCCAGAGGCCGCTTCGGCAGACCGCAGGAAAGCGGCCCCGGCGGCGGCTTTTTCTCCTTTGGCTTCCAAAGCCGTGCCGATGAAATAATGGATTTCGGCCTCTCTCCCTCCCGAGGCCGGCCTTCCCACCTCGAGGTTGTCCGGGTATTCGAGCGCGGCCATATAATCCCGGAGCGCCTGGTCAAATCTTCCCTCGTCCATCTCTCTCTGCCCCCTCAGAAGATGGGCATCGACGTGAACACCATGAATTTCCCCTCCTCCTTCCCAGACATGGAAGTGGTGCCCTTCGATAAGCTCGAGCGCCCGGTCATAGCGACCCAGCTCTACGAGGAGGACGATTTCCCTGGTCAGACTGTCGTCCCTCTTGGCTACAGCCGGATGGTTCCGCGTCAATACATCCAGCCGCTTTTGCGGCTGGACGTCCGCCAGGTCAAAGAGTTGGTCGAGCTCGAAAAACAGCCGGGGGTCGGCGGGATCGCAGGCCACGGCCGCTTCCAAGCAGGCGATGGCGTGCGGCAGGTCGTTCTTCAGCCGGGAGTAAGCGATACCGAGGTTGCGATGAGTGGTGGCGAAGGTTTTGTCCAGTTCGACTGCCCTCTCCCACTCGGCGACAGCCTTTTCTGGCTGCCGGTCGAAGAGAAGGTTCCCTAGGTAGAAGGGAGCCCGGGCGTCCTGCGGGTTTTCCCGTTCGGCCCATCTCAGGATGGGGATCGACTCGAGACGGAAAGGGAAACAATATTCCGGGAGCAGCTTTGCGGCCCGTGAAAGATGTTCTCGGGCTTCCGCATGTTTTGACAGCTTATCGGAAAAGTAAGCAAGACTATAATGGATCAGGGGGTGGGAAGCCGCCTTTTTATCTCTGTTGACCAGACGCGCTAGGATGTCGGCAGCCTCCTCGTAAAACCCGCACCCGGAATAATCCGCGGCCAGCTCCAGGCTGTTCTCGACGGCGTTCCCCATCCTGAATCCCGAGTCGGCCCCAGTAGATTCGGGCTCCGTCCCTAATCCGCGGGCTTTCCGGATGAGGCCGAGTTGATGAGCGGCTAATCCGTCAAGTGGATCGATAGCCAGGCTTGAGAGGGCCGTCTCCTCCCCTTCCTCCAGCCTGCCCAGCCTCCTCAGGAGAGCGGCCTTTATGTCCATGGCTTTAGTGTTCAGAGCGTTTAAAGCCAGAGACCGGTTGATGAAACCGAGGGCTTTTTCAGGCCATCCCCGGCCGGCCGCGAGTTCCGCCAGTTGGACCAAAGCCGCCGCCGCCCATCCGGCGCTCCAGGAGGCCCGGCCGAATGCCTCCGCCGCGTCCTCTCCTTCATCCAGAAACCTCAGGGCCAATCCTAGATAGTAGAGGGCCTCCCCGTTCTTAGGTCTCGTGTAGTCCTGGCTCTGCCTGGAAACGGCCCGGCGGAGGCAGGACTCCGCTTCGGCGTGCATCCCCCGGATCAAGAAGAGGCGCCCCAAAGCCATGTTGACGCGGGAATCGTCCGGGTCTCTTTTCAAGGCTTCTTCATAATAGGGATAGGGCTCCATGGCGGGATTATGAAACTGCTCAAGGCGCAGTCCGGTGAAGTAAAGCTCTTCGGCCGTCTGGAGATCGCCCGGGGAGGGCGGAGGTGTGACCGGCCGGGGAAATGGAGCCGGGGCGGGCTTCTTGGGCTGATAGCCGACGAGTTCCCTCCCGTCCACCGCGACCAGAGAAAGGAGGAGTGTTTCTTCCGCCGTTTCTGGAGGCAGATCCGTCTCTATGGCGATGGGCTGGCCCGGACCGATGGCGACGCTCCTATCGATCAGCGGCCGGTCCCCGGCCCGAAGAAGAAGCCTGGCCCGGCTGTGAACCGAGGTCGAAGAAAGGCCGATAAAAACCCGGCGCCCTCTTTCCCGGACCTCCAGGTTGCAGGCGGCTGCGGCGGTGGCGTTCTTGACACCGCCGATCTCCCGCGTCGGATACCAGTATTGTGTTGCGGTCTTAACCTCGTAAGGCATCATCCAACTGTAGTCGGGCTGGTTGTCGGAGAACGCCCCGAACATCAGTTCAAGGTAGGGGCCGTCTTCGTCTGTTAAAATTTTCTCCCAGCGGGCGCCCTCGCTGCCCGTGCCCCAAGTCCAGAATTTTTTTCCGGGGACATCAGTGTGGTCCCCCACCATCACCACGCCGGCTTTTTTCCCGTGGTCATAACCGGCTAGAAAGTCCTCTTCGGATTCGAAGGCGAAAAAGGAGGTGGGAGACGGATTGTTCTTCCACCAGGAAACATCGACACCGGGACTATAGTCGACGCCGTTGTAAACCTCGCCGGAAACGGGCCAGCGAGAAAATTGGTTTTTGCCGTGGAAAGTAGCCAGCCGCGTGCCCGGGGGAAAAATGACCTGGTAATCCTCGTTGGCATGGACGGCGGCGTTGGCCCAGCAGAGGATCGAATGGGCGACCGGCGTCCGGTTGAAGACCTTATAGCTAACCTCGAGACAGGAACTCCCGGGCCGGAGGGTCAGCCCCACCAGCCACTTCATCCGGTGGCGAAGCTCCAGCTCTCCGACCCAGATGGTCCGGCTGCCGTCCGGCGCTTCGCTCAAGGTCCAATCCACCGGCATAAAGGTTGTCGCCCGATGGTGATGGGGGATATTCCATTCAACGCCGCCCGAGATCCAGGCCCCCAGCATGCCGATGAGCGCCGGCTTGATGACCCGCTGGCGATAGAAGAAATCATGTCCATTGGTCTTGTCGACAGCCTCAAAAATCCGGCCGCCGATTTCGGGAAGGACACAGTAGCGGACGTATTCGTTTTCCAGGATGAGGGCCGTGTAGGACTTGTCCGCCCGCTCGCTGGTCAGCCGGTCGAGGAAGGGGTAGGGATAGACCGGGCCTTTAGCCCCCTGGTAGGCCCTGCCAAAATAAAAGATAGGGTTTCGCTCCGGCTCCCCTGTCAGGTAAGTCGGTATGATCCGTTTCTCCAGCCGGACCGAAACAGCCGAGTCGATCGGACCTGAATACGCCGGACGGCAAAGGCCCAGAATCGCCAGGCCGGACACGAGAACGGAAAGCCAACCGGAAACCTTTTCTCTCATCGGTCTCTCCCCGGGAATGGGCTTTGTTCACTCTTAGCAACTCTACTTCTGGAAGTCAACTTCTCCCTCCATACAAAAAGTATAGATCTTGGAAAATGTTCACTAAAAAGACAAGAGGTTTCCGTTTTAGAACAGTACAGATTTTTTTTGCGGTCCTTTGGTCGGTCTCTACTCGGATCGCAATTCATCCGCAGGTTTTTTCAAGGCGGCTTTAAGCGATTGATAGCTGATTGTAGCAAAGGCTGCAACCAGGCTCCCGACAAATGCCAACACAAACGCCCAAACACTGATGCTGTTTCGATAGGCGAAATTTCCGAGCCATGACTGGATCACAAAGAGGGCAACAGGGCAGGCAAGAGCATTGGCAACAATAATCAGTAGAATCGTCTCCCTGGAGAACATGGATAGGATTTGGGGGACAGTCGCTCCCAGCACTTTTCTGATCCCTATCTCTTTAGACTTCTGCTGGGCGGAGTAGGCTGAGAGACTAAAAAGTCCAAGGAGGGCAATAAAAATGGCCAGCAGGGAAAAATACTGGAAGATTTTTTCGAACCTCTCCTCAGATTTGTAAAGCCTGTCAAAAGCGTCATCGAGAAAAAAGTATTCGAAGGGAAGCAGCGGCGAAAATCTTTTATAGACCTTTTCGATGGAGTCAAGAGTACGTTGGATATCATTGGTGCTTATCTTTATCGACATGAAATCAAATTCGTTTCTCCAAGGCGTATTGGTGATGAGGAGAGGCTCAATCTCGTTATGAAGGGTGGCAAACTGAAAATCTTTGACTACGCCGATGACTTTTCGATCTCCGTTTCGGCGGATTGTCTTGCCGATTGGGTCATCCCATCCCAGCTGTTTGACCAGCGTCTCATTGATGAGATAAGCGTCTCTGTCTGTTGCATATTCTTTGGAAAAGTTCCTTCCCTTCACCAGATCGATACCATACGTTTCGAGAAAGTGTTCATCGGCATCAAGCGCATGGATCATGATGGACTGGGAGTATCCTTCAGGGATGTAGCCATTGCTGGTG
>CAYOZW010000009.1:0-283 GCA_964408495.1 uncultured Eubacteriales bacterium | reverse complement strand
TGGTGAAACCATTGTAAGGAACATCAGATGAGGCCGCAGCCTGGACTATCCCTGGGAAGGAGAGCAGGGCCGCCTTCATCTCTTCGGTTTTCGTTCTTAATCCTTGATCAGCCAAGGGGATGATCACCATATTCTCCTTGCTGTATCCCAACTCAACCTTTTTGATATAACGGAGCTGATTGCGGATGAGAAGAGTACAGATGATCAAAACCACGGATATCACGAACTGGAACCCTACCAGAGCATTGCGGAATTTCTTTTTGCCCCTGGCGGAATCAAAAAC
>CAYOZW010000008.1:12715-33863 GCA_964408495.1 uncultured Eubacteriales bacterium | reverse complement strand
CTGGTCGACGGTCTGGCCGAGAGGGACTATATCCGCAAGCACGGGGGGGGGGATCTAGAGGCTGTCGATTGGGAAGACTATTACAATAAACTCGAACCTTTCCTGAGAAAATACGAAAAAGAGGTCGACCAGCACGGGTTGGATCGGCTGGAGGTCGTTTTCCCTGCTTGAAGGCCTCGACGCAATTTTCCTGCGGAAGTCCCCCGGCGAAGCTTATCCTCGTGTCCTCAGCCTGGCTTCTTCCCTGGACCTGATGCTGCTGACCAGTTCTTTTCTCGACAACAGCTGCAAAAGGAAGAGGAGGCCCGCGGCCAGGAAGAGGATGCCGAAGCCGACGTAGGCGTCCCAGGGCAGCAAGAGGATGACGTGGGCATAGACGAACATCGACACCCAATAGGCCCACCACCGGCGCCGGAAAAACAGTCCCCCGGCGATCATCAACAGGACGGCCGTCAACCCCACTAATGCAGCCTGGAAATCGGATGTCGCTCCAATGATCAAAGCGGCATAAATAAGGGGAAGAGCCAGCCAGAGCCTTTTCCGGCGTTTGGAAAAGATAAAGAACGCGCTCAACAGCGCGGCCAGGATAAATCCGGTCGTGGCCAGGCTGTACCCAATGCTCCCTGTCTCCAGGGCGCCTCCCGCCCGGAGCTTGATGCCCTTCATCATCTGCCTCTCCATCGCGAAATGGCCGGGTTCAAAGAAGGAGCTCCACAGAAACCGTCCTGGAAGGGACGTGGGCTTGGTCGGATCACGGACGATAAAGCGGGTCTTCCCCTCCTCCAGCGGCTGGAGGACAAAGCTTCCCCACCCATCAAGAACGATGACCTGGTTCGGCTCGAATCGCCGGATGTGCGGCCCGACGCTTCCTTCCTTCCGCTTGATCAGCCCCAGCGGATAGTCCGGGGATGTCAAGGGCAGGAGTTCGCCCTCCCGGCGGACCTGCCATTTTGGATTGACGGACCAGGCATTATGAATATCGGCCAACATCAGATTCTCTAGCCAAGTGTAGCTGTAAAAACCGCCGCGGTCCTGGCCGAGCTGGGCGAGCCACGGCCAGACGTCTTCAACCGGTGCTTCGATCGTCAGGGCGCGGGTGCTGCGGTAGCTAGGGTTGGGAACGAGCTCGTCTCCCGGAAGAGGCATCGCCGATTCAACTTCATTGGCCCCCCAGTTCAGCATCCAGGGAAAAACAATCAAGAAATAGATAAGCAAAACCAGGATGGCGGTTCCAAGAACGGCAAACGTCAGGGTCCCCGTTTTCCGGAATAACAAGATCGATTTCCTCCTCAACGGTGGCCGGGATGCCATCCGCCCATTCCCACTCGAATATACTGCCTTGACCGTTCCGGTGTCAACGGGAACAGGACGTTGGCTATCGATAAAAAAAAGATGACGGGATCCGTTTTTCTGGACTACAATGGGTGTCACATTTCAGGAGGCACGATGAACAAGCCCATCGACCATGCTCTCACTCCCCAGGGAAGGCTGATGTCCCTGGACTTTTTCCGCGGCCTCACCATGTTCCTGCTCATCGGCGAAGCCACCCACATCTATTCGCTGCTGATCGCACCTTCCCTCCAGGGGACGATTGTCGGCTTCATCGGTCAGCAGTTCCACCATCACCCCTGGAACGGGCTTCGCTTCTGGGACCTCATCCAGCCGTTCTTCATGTTCATCGTCGGCGTGGCCATGCCGTTCTCTATAGGGAAGCGCTGGGAACGGGGCGACACCTGGAAGGCGACCTTCCACCACGCCCTGAAGCGGTCGCTTATTCTTCTCTTCCTGGGCTGGGCCGTCTATTGCATCGGGCCGGGCAGACTGACTTTCGAGCTCTGGAACGTTCTCGCCCAGCTTTCGGTCACCTATCTCATCGCCTTCCTGATAATGCGGCGGTCGACCCCGACCCAGATAGTTTTCACTTTCGGCCTACTCATCCTGACGGAGCTTCTCTATCGTTTCTGGCCGGTGGCCGGGTTCAACCAGGCCTTCGTGCCCGACCACAACTTCGGGTCATGGGTGGATATGCAAATCATGGGGAAGCTCTCCCAAGGACACTGGGTCGCTTTCAATGCCATCCCGACGACTGCCCACACCATCTGGGGCGTCCTTGCCGGCCAGGTCCTCAGGAGCGTACTGCCGGCCAGCCGCAAGATCAGGACTCTGGCCGTCGCCGGACTCATCGGCATCGCCGCCGGATATGCGCTCAACCCCCTGACCCCCATCATCAAGCGGATCTGCACGAGCTCGTTCGTCATCGTCAGCGGGGGCTGGTGTCTGCTGGCGCTCGCCTTGTCCTACTGGCTGATCGACGTGAAAGGGCGGCGAAGCGGGGCAAAATTTTTCGTCGTCGTGGGGATGAACCCGATATTCATCTATTTGTTCCAGGAAACAGGCGGCGCCAGGTGGCTCGACCGGTTGGTCAGACCATTCACGATGGGGATTTTCGGCTGGACGGGCCAGCTCCCGGCCGAGATGCTCACGAGCGCAGGCGCCTGGGCGCTGATGTGGCTGATGTGCTATTGGCTCTACAAGAAAAGAATCCTGATCAAGATCTGATCCACCGGGGTCTCCGGGACTCGCCCCGGCAGCGTTGACAGAGGGCTGTCTCCGAGGCTATACATTAACGTACAAGTTCATAGTCCCGGAGATATGGTGAATAAATCACTCCTCCTTTTCTTAAGCGTTGCTTTGATGTTCGCCATCGGTTCGGAAGCGCCCGGCTACCAAAATATCTCAGACCAAAAGCCTGACCAGATCGCCGCTTCTGTCGACCGATACATCCGCCAATTCATCAAGAGCGACGAGCCCGGCGGAACGGTTATTGTGATGAGGGAAGGAAAAGTAATTTTCAGGAAAGCCTACGGCATGGCGAACCTGGAATTGGGCGTCAAGATGGAACCGGAGATGGTCTTCGCCATCGGCTCGTTGACGAAACAATTCACCGCCGTGGCCGCCGTTCTGCTGGCCGAGAAGGGTCGGCTGTCTCTGACCGATCCTATCGGAAAATATTTCCCCGATTTCCCCGGGTCCAGCCAAATCCGGATCAACCACCTGCTGGCCCACACATCCGGCATAAAGGACTATATTCCCTTGAAAGATTTTAGCTCCAGAATGAGAGAGGACCTCAGCAACGCCGAAGTTCTGGAGATCGTCAAAAAAGAACCGCTGGAATTCCCCGCGGGTGAGAAATTCGTTTACAGCAATTCCAATTTTGCCTTGATCGGAGCCATCATCGAAACAGTCACCGGCAAGAGTTATGAACAATTCCTCCGGGAAAGCATCCTCCTCCCCCTCGGGCTCGCTCATACGCAGTTGATCGATAACACCAAGGTCATACCCGGTTTGGTCAGCGGCTATGAACGGGTCGACGGAGAAATTAGAAAAGCCGGGATGATGAGCTATGCCTATTTGCACGCCGCCGGGGGGATGTGCACGAATATCGACGACCTGGCGAAATGGACCAACGCTCTCTTCACCGGGCAGGTCATCAGCCGGGCCTCGCTCGAGGAATGCCTGACTCCGCAAAAACTGAATAACGGCGGGTCTTCGGGCACAGGGTGGGGATGGTTCGTGGGCACTTTGTACGGCCGGCCCTATCTTTGCCATGGAGGCGGGATCTACGGTTTCGTCAATCATACTCTCTCTCTACCTGAAGAGAATATCTACGTTGCCTTTTTGAGGAACTTCATCAACCGTTCGACCGACACCAGGAGGATGGCCGAAGATATCGCCGGAATCGTCCTGGGGGAATCTCGGCCGCCGGAGGCGGATGAAGCCATCTCGCTTTCGCCCGAACAGATGAGCCGGTATGTCGGCGTCTACAAGTTTGATGACGACAGCACACGCCGCATCATGCTCCTCGACGGCCGGCTTTATTATGGGCTCGACGAGAAAAGGAAGGTGGAAATATTCCCGGAGTCAACCACCCAATTCCATCAGCCGGGCGGCCGGGTGCGGATTGAATTCCAACTTGATGAAAACGGAAATGCCGTTTCCCTGGTCGCGACCGCCGGAGAGCAGAACAAAACCGGGGTCAAACAGCCGGGGCGGGATCAACCGGAGTGATCTTCTGATCCCAGGGTCATCGTTTGGTGGGCCAGGATGAGCAGTCCCCGGACGGGAACTCCGTAAGGGCAGGCCCTCTCGCAGTCACGCCCGGAGCAGCTTGAGCATGCGCCGGCACCATTCCCCGGCAGGACGTGATATTTCTCCATGGCGTATTTTTCTCTTTTTTGAGCCGCAAAATAATGATAGTAGCGCATGATCGTGTTGACCTGGACGCCTTGAGGGCAGACCCCTTCGCACCGGCCACAGGCATGACGGCAGTAGAACCGGCCCAACCGGGACATGTAATCGGTGAGCATCGACTCCCCTTCCCCATCGAGCTTCGTTCCGGACAAGGCGACAAAGGAACGGAGGTCCTCAAAGGTGTTCATGCTCGGGCAGACGGAATGGACATCCGGGTTGCTGAGACAGAACCGGATGGCGGCGTCGCGGGCCTGCTCAGGGCCAGTGATTCCGTATTTTTTGATGAAACCCTCTCCCCGATCGACCAGGGCTTTATAGTCCTCCATGATCTTGAAGAAGGCCTCGCCGAGTTTCCGCCCCTGTTCGCGGTTTCGGTCTTCAATATCCCGCAAGTCCTGATAGAACTTGACGGGGTTGGTTTTCATTAGGGTCGTCCCCATGCGTTTGCTCTTGCAGGCCTCCAGAACCCGATCGCCCATCTCTCTCTGGATGAAGTTGTAGGTGAAGAGGACGACATCGAATCGGCCGTCCTCCGCCGCCGCCAGGACAATCCTGTCCATCTCGTCTTTGACCGGGCCGGCCATCTTGTGCTCTGTACCGTGAGTGGACAGCCCTGTGAAACGGACTTTCCCCTCGGCCTTCAGCTCACGGATAGCTTCGTGATAGTCCTCGTGCTTCACCTGTTCTACAGTCGGGACCATGTGGAGCATCAGGCAGTCGGCGTAATCCGTTTGGAGCCTTTCCAGGCACTTCGCAAACCGGGACATGATCTTTTCTTTAGAGCCTCCGCCCATCATCAGATTCAGCTTGGTGGTCAAGAAGACCTTTTTCCGGTCGCGCTTGCTGATGACCTCCCCGATCGTGCGCTCGGAATTGCCCCGGATATAATGTTCGGCAGTGTCGATATAATTGATCCCCATGTCCAGGGCGGCCTCGAGCACGCCCGGATTGCTGAGGTATCCGGCCCCAAACCCGATATCCGAGACCATGAATCCGGTCCGCCCCAGGGTTCGATATTCCTTGATCTTCAACTCTGGGGATGTTCTAGCCTGCTGTGCCGAAAGCTTTTGGCCGTGAATGAGACCGAGGGCGGCGGCCGCCGACACCGAGCTCTTGATGAAATTCCTCCGGGTCGTCCGGGGATCCTTCAGGGGAATGGGCTTCATAGGTCATTTTCCTCCGATGATACATACGGCGCCGTCAAAAAAGAGTTGTCGGACAGCTAATGTTTTCGAGGGACGGGGGGCAAGGGAGACTGTTTTTTTCTCACACTCTTATCCCTTTATGAGCGAAAATCGAGTTTCACTGAGATCCACTCGTTTATGCCATTGCATAGCCTATTATTTCCTGGGCTCCCTTATCTCCTTCTTCAAGCCCTAGCCCAAATTTGATAAGATGACAGGGAGGTTTTTTCATGATCATCTCAATGGCTCTCTCTCTGTTGATGTTCTTTAGCGGCCAAGGGGTTTCCCGGGAAAAGCCCTATGCGCTGATGGTGGGCGATCTCGCGCCCGCCCTTGAGGTCAGCCGCTTCGTCAAAGGCGAACCCTTTAGCGATTTCCAGAAGGGCCAGGTTTACGTCATCGAGTTCTGGGCCACCTGGTGTGTTCCCTGCAAGGAGTCCATCCCGCACCTGACCGAGCTGCAGAAAAAGCACGGAGAAAAAGTCAGGATCCTGGGGATCAGCATCTGGGAGCCTCGTGAAGAAGCGGTTGAGCCTTTCGTCAGAGAGTGGGGCGAGAGGATGAACTACTCGGTAGCCATAGATAAGCTAGAACGTTTGTCCTCGACTGAGGAAGTTCAGCGCCAACGCGAATCCGTTAAAAAAGGCAAGATGTCCAAGGCCTACATGGTGGATTCGGGTTGGGATTTTGTCGGCATCCCGGCCGCCTTCATCGTTAACCAGGAGGGTCGGATCGCCTGGATCGGAGATCCGATGCAGCTGGATAAGCCCCTGGAAGAGGTGATTTCTGGGAAATACGATCTCTCCAGTGCGGCCACCGACTATCGGAAGGAAATGGTCAGAGAGGCTTTTGCCAGGGGGGAAAGGAAGAAAGCCCGTGAACTCCTTAGGGCGAAGGACCCGGACGCCGCTCTTCGGCGGGTCGATAGCCTCCTCAAGCTCGACCCCCCGGCACAGGATGATTACATCTTCAAATTCGAAATCCTGCTGCTTCACAAGTCATCTCCGGACGAGGCTACCCGTTTCATGTCAGCCATTCTCCCAAAGCTCGACTGGGTGACGACGATGAACATGACGGCGATACTGGCCGACCTGGGACGCGATCTTTCGCCGGAGGCGGCCCGGGCCGGGATCGAGGCCTGCCGGGACTCGCTCCAAAAGCTCGGCCAAGACCATACCTGGCCGCTCATGACCATGGCCGAACTTTACTACCGTCTCGGGGACACCGAAAACGCCCTTGCCATGGCGGACCGGGCGCTCGAAATCTGCCGGAAAGAAGACCGTAAGCGAATGCAGGCGGATCGAGACAGATACTCCAAAGGTGGGGGAAACTTGAAAGAGCCAAAGGTCCCGCGGTAGATCTGTTTCTGAGTATCACCGGTGATGTTTGTTGCTCGCTTAACTCGGGCCTGACACAATTCGAGATTCAACGCGCACTTAATCTGACTGTGCTAGTTCATCCGGATGGCGTCCACCGGATTGGAAAAGGCGGCCTTAACAGATTGAAAGATGACGGTGAACAAGGCGATAACGACGGCCAGGACCGTGGCCAGGAAAAAAGTCGCCGGGCGGATGTTAGTCCTATAAGCAAAGCTCCCTAGCCAGCTGCGCATGACGAAATAGGCTATCGGCCAGGAGACGAGGCTGGCCAACAGGATGAGTTTCATGAACTCTTGGGTCAGCAGTCTGACGAGGCTCGGGGTGGTAGCACCGAGGACCTTGCGAATCCCGATTTCCTTGGTCTTCTGCTCCGCTGTAAAAGAGGCGAGGCCGAACAGCCCGAGACAGGCGATGAAAATCGTTAGAATCGAGAACGCGAGGAAGACGCGACCGCGCAGCTTCTCAGCCCTATAGAGATTGTCAAAATCCTCGTCCAGGAAGGAGTAAGCGAAGGGGTCGTGGGGATAGACTTCCCGCCACGTCTTCTCAATGAAGGCCAACGCCCGGCCGGTGTTCCCCGGCCGGATTCGGACGGCGATGTAGTGGATGGGGTCCGGATTGGGGGCCAGATGCAGGAAGAGGGCGTTGATCTTGGAATGCAAGGACTTCACATGGAAATCTTTAACGACGCCGATCACGCGGTTGTCCAGGTTGCCGAAGAAAATATGCCTGTCTAGCGGCTGCTCCTCCCATCCCAGGAGCTTGACCGCCGTCTCGTTGAGCAGGAGCGCTTCCTGGACATCGGTCAAATGGACGAGAGAAAAATCACGCCCGGCCGCCAGTTCGATGCCCATGGTTTTGAGAAAATCGTGGTCGCAGATGATGATCTCCATAGGTACTTGTTCGCTGACGTCCGCGCCTTCCGGGCGAAAGAAGCCCATATTGGTCAGCCCGCCCGGCAGGCTGCCCGCTCCGGCTGCAGACACGACCTCGGGGCTCTGGGTGACCCGCTCGACGAAAGTGCGGTAAATGACGCGGGCCCGAGGGTCCCCAAGGGAAAGGACGACCACATTCTCTTTCTCGAAGCCCAGGCGTTTTCCCTGGACGAACTTGAGCTGGGAAAAGACGACACCGGTCCCGATGATAAAGACGATCGAGACGGCGAACTGGAAAACGACCAACCCTTGCCGGAGACGGGCATTGGCTTGGCCCGATTTGATCGAGCCCTTGATCACGTTGACCGGCTGGAAAGAGGAGAGAAAAAGGGCTGGGTAGCTGCCGGCGATCAACCCGACCAAAAGCGTTACGCCGATTAAGCTCAGAGCCAGGCTGGCGCTGGTCAAGGAGAGGGACAGGTCTTTCCCTGAGAGAAGCTTGAAAACGGGGAGAAGCAACTTCGAAAAAACAACGGACAGGAAAAGTGCCAGGACGGCCATGAAAAGAGTCTCTCCCAGAAACTGGCTGATCAGCTGGCCCCGTTCCGCCCCGACCACCTTCCGGAGGCCGACCTCCTGAGCCCGGCCGGCCGAGCGGGCCGTGGCCAGGTTCATGAAATTGATGCAGGCGATAAGGAGGATGAAGGCCGCGATCGCCGAAAAGATATAGATCGTGCTGATGCTGGAGTTGGGCCCGATCTCGGCCTCAATATGCGAGTGAAGGTGGATCCGGGTCAGCGGCTGGAGGAAAGGCTCGATCCTGATCCCGATCTGGGAGATCTGTCTGGCCAGGTACTTGTTCAGAAAGCCGGGCATCTTTTCCTCGAATTCGAGGGGGAGAATTCCCTTTTTTAGCCGCAGGTAGGTGTAGACATCGGGGTTGAGGCCGTTCCGCTGGAAGTCCACGTACTGGTTCCCGCTATAAATGGGCAAGGCGACCAGGGATTCGAACGAAGCCAGGATGTCGAAGGAGAAATGCGAGTTCCTCGGGACATCGCGTATAACGCCCGTCACCCGGAAGTCATAGGTGTTATCCGCGCGAAGGATTTGGTTCATCGGGTCATCGTCGCCGAAGTATTTCCGGGCGGCCGTTTCCGTCAGGACAACGGAGCGCGGCTCCTTCAGGGCCGTCGCCGGATCGCCTTTGATCATCTCGAAGCCGAAGAACTCGAAAACGGAGGGATCGGCGAAATAAAAGCCCTTCTCGTGGAAGCGTTTTTCCTTGGTTTCATAGCTGATCATCCAGGAAACAAGAGGGGTTTTGATCCGGACATAGCTTTCGATTTCGGGATAGTCGGCGGCCAGAGCCGGAGCCCACGGCGGCGGAGTCCGGGCGGTCCGGAGAAGACCCCGGTCCCGTGTCTGCGCCTGGAGCGCCAGACGGTAGACCTGGTCGCCCTTGGGGACGTAACGGTCGTACCGGAACTCGTCTTGGATATAAAGAAGGATCAAGATGCAACAGGTCATGCCCGTGGCCAGCCCGAAGAGGTTGATGAGCGAGTATCCTTTATGCTTCAAGAGGTTTCGGACGGCCACCTTAAAATAGTTCTTGAACATCAGACTCTGTCCTCCGACTGTTGATACGTTTTAAGAGGTTATGAAGTTCACCCCATAAGAAACTCGCGGCGTTAGATCAATTAACAGAGTCACAGAGGGGTCAGACCTTGATAAATGATTAATTCTAAATAAGATAAATCTGATTTCCACATGCTTTTTCCTCTTAGACTTGTCTTTTCATGACCAAAAACCGCATTTAAAGGAAATCCGCTCTTGTCATAATATCAGATAGCCCGCTATTTCATAGGCCTGTCATTTTGCGCCTAAAATTAATGCTCTAAGAGCATCTCTGGCCCCAAAAAATGAGATTAATTTAATAAAAACAACCAGTTAGCTCGGTCTGACCCCTCCTTCTCCCCTCCTTCTCCTTCTGCCTTTGGATCAATATCTTTGCTCCTTGTCCGGCACTCAACCGAATGGGAGATTTAAACTTTTTTTCGGGCTTGTCACCCAGCCGGAATGACGAGAGCTCCAGCCGGCCGTGGAGGACCTCGAGTTCGATCCTGTGCTTCTTTCCCTCCTCTTTAATGACGCATGTCCCCCAGGACGAGCCGTTCGCCCAGAAGTAGGTGCCTTCATTCGCCGCAAAGGCCATCGATTTTTCCACCCCCGAATATCGGAATCCGGAGAGCGCCAGAACCGCCGCCCAGCTGGCCATGGCGCGGGCATAGTGATGCCCGCATTCGGCTTCGTCGAACGGGCTCCGCTTGCGGCCATCGTAGCGGGCGCGGATGTCGCGGATGCATAACAGGCCGGCGGCCAGGTCGCCTTCGTAGAGCATCCCGATAGCGGCCGTGTACTCGAATCCTGTCATCACCTCGGTAAAATATGGGAAGGGGTTCGGAGGCCGGCCGTAAGGATAGCTGGCCATGAGAAGACCTGACTCGTTCCCGAGGGCAAAAGAGCGCAAGCAGTTAAAATGGTCGTCGAAACCCCTCTGCCGGTTGTACTTTAGGATGCTCTGAAGTGTTGTCCGGACGTGGCCGGGATCGACAAGATATCCAAGCCCGCAGACATGGGCCATGTACTGGCCGACGAGCTGGTCCACCAGACAGCCTTTGCCGAGCTGATAGTCCGGATGAGCCGGGTCCTTGGTCCCCATCCCGATGACCAGGCCCGGAGCGATATCATCCAGGTCTTTGGGCGGCCTGATTTCTTGTTCGTAGTATTCGCCGTTGAAAAGATGCGCGTCGATCCAGGCGCTTCCGTTCTTGAAGAGTGTTGAACACAGGGACGCAAACTCTCTTTCCCCCAGATGGCCGGCCATCTCCCCGGCCGCCCTGAGCGCGCCCAGGTACCAAATCCCCATCTGAGGGTTCGGACCAAAGTACTCGACGTCCATCGTATTGTGCTGGCAGCCTTCCATCACCCCGTCTCGGTCGGCGTCCCAGCCGCCCGGAATCCAGCAGAATTCGAGCGCCTTTCTAACATTCGGCCAGAGGGTCCGCAGCATGGAGTCGTCTCCAGAGAGCTGCCAGTCCCGGTACACCTTCATGATGCAGCCCATCTGGCCGTCGGCCGCGGCCCGCCCGAAGTCGCATGCCCTGGCCAGGGGGAGGCCGACCCGGAAACTCATCAACCCCTCAGGGCCGGTCGCCCTGTTGAACTCGACTTCCCGCATGGACCGGGCGAGGCAGCCGAAGAGGAAGGCCGTCGCCTGCTCGTAGTTCCATACATGGGTACAAGAGCCCCAGCAGCAGCCGCTCCGGTTGCTCGCGCCTTCGAACCCGAAAAAGCGTCCGTCAGGAGTCCGGAAACAGGTCTGGGTCCTCAGGGTGCTAAGGTTGAAGAGCGCCGCTTCTTTGACCTCAGGAGGAAGGCTGCTATCGCAGAAGGATTTGACGAAGACGATCGTCTTTCTTTCCAGGTCGATAAGGCGGGGCGCCGTTTTTTCAGCCACATCCCAAGCATCGGTATACCGGGTCGCGTAAAAATTGCCGATGAGGTCCTCCTCGGTCTTTTTCAGCGTCCAGGTCATCCGGTTGGGAAAGTGCCAGGTGATGAGAAAAGTGATATCCCGCTCTTCCTGCGGAGGGAGCTCGATTTCGACGGCGAGGGAGGCCAGGGGCATATCAGCCGCCTTGGGGGGCCGGTCTCCAAGGCGTCCATCCCGGCTGAAATCATCCCAAAAATCGAGCAAAGGGGTCCCCCAGCCTTCTTCCAGCCAGGCGGTGCGATAGCTCAGCGGCTGACCGGTGGGAACGCTGATGGCCATCGTCCCCCACTGTTCGGCCTTTGGATCCACGCCCTCCGAGGTCATGAATATCCCATCGACGGCGCTGCCCTTGCGGAACTCGTTCCGGTTCTGCTTGGGACCGACAACGATGGGATCGCCCTTCCAATCCCGGGAAAGGTTGGATCCGTCGGCCCCGATAAAGTTCGGGATCGTTCCGCAAACGGCGCCCTGGAGCGGCTGGCTGGTCATGTTGCGAATGACAAGGCGGATAATGGCCACGGGAATCCCGCTTTCGTCCGCGTCACCGGGGATGAGAGGATTGAAGGCATCGATTCGCACATCCACCGGCATCTTCGAATCGGATAGGAAGACTTGTCCAAAGGGATAGGCGGCGGCGAAAGAGGAGTGGCGGAAACGCGGCAGCCCGTGGTTGATGGCCGTGCTGCCATGGCTCTGCTCATAAAGCGCGAAAGGCAGCGGTCCTTCAAGGGCGCGGGTCCAGGATTTTCCATCCTGGGACTTTAGCGTGAGAGCAAAAAAGGGCCCGAGCTGCTGCCCTGTGTACGGGGTAAACCCTTTGGCGGGCCGATTCACAACCTCCCAATCGCAGAGGTTGCCGCGCCCCCCGAGGCTGATCGTCCCCGTACCGATCCCGCCGACCGGCAGGGCGATGCGTTCGCTGTGCTCCTGGTCATAAGTCCTCAGGACAGGCCAGTCTTCAGCCTGGGAAAAGCCCGCTGCGACTCCCAGGGCGAAAATCCCGATGATCAGTCTTCCGGCTGGCTTGTGGATTTTCATTCCCGGACCTCCTTCTTTTCTTCCTCCGATCAGGATATTCAGGAGATATGACGGCGGGCGGCGCAAAGTCAAGCCATTTCTTATTTCTTTTGGGGCTGGAATCGCGTTTGGAATCGGAGATAATAGCCGCCTCTTCGAGAAAATGCGGAGGTGTAAAATTGCCGGGAAGGAAAGTTTTTAGCGGCCGGGCGGAATAGGCTCTTCAGCTTGAGCCTAGAGACATGAAATTGATCAGATAACACCAATCAGCTTGCTGGCTCTGCCTCTCCCTTCTTATTCTTCCTTTCCCCCCACTTTTTCATACTAACGTGTATTCTCGAAGCAGGCGGTCGAAGAACGACCTGACTCGTTCTTCGAACTTGACCCGGGAGAAATTCTGGGACTTGGCGTGGGCGGCTTCGCCCATCTTTCTGGCGAGCCCAGGGTCGCGGATCAACCGGATGGAATATTCCAGCAGCTTCCCTGTGGTCCGGACGCGGAAGCCGTCAACGCCGTGTTCGATAATCTCTTTCAACCCTCCTCCGTCGTAAACAATCGGCACCGCCCGGTGCTCCATGGCCTCAACTGTGGTCATACCGAAATGCTCGACCTCTGAAGGATGATCTTTGAAGATCCCGCAGAGATGCCAGAACATCGAAGCCTCCCGGTAGAGAGCGCGGAGCTCGGAGGCTGGGATGTTGACTTTCAATTCGACATTCTTCCGGGGGCTGTCCTCGACCAGACGGGTGAGCCCGTCCAGGTAGCGGTTTTTCGGCTCGCTGCCGCCGACCAAGACGAATCTCCAGCCCTTAGCGATATCCGGATGGAGGCGGTCGAGCCTCAGAAAGGCCTCGATCATCTCCCGCTGCCTCTTTGTTCCTTCGGGCTCGAACCGGGCCACCGAGATGATGAGCTTCTTTTTGGATACGGTCGACCCTCCGCCTCCCAGGTCGACGGGAGGATAGATGTGCTGGTGGGGTTTGAGTTTCCACATTCTCTCGATCCAGGCAGCCGTGTAGCGGCTGTTATAGACCACATAGTCATACCGATCGGCATAGAAATAGCTCCGAGGCAGCCTCTCCGGAAAATGGCAGATGAGGACGGAGATATTGGAGAGGGGATAGACCATCTCGTTCATGCTGTTGTTGATGAAGATATCGTATCCACCGCTCTCCCAGCCGACGAGATGGAAGGGATTTTGGACCTTCGTCGTGACCATGGCCGGGTCGAGGAAGGCGGCACCTCTTTGTTCATAATAAGGAATTTTGATGATCTTGACAGCGCACCCGGAGAGGTCGATGTCGTACCAATGCCTAAAATCCTCGAGGCGGATATCCTTGTTTGCGATGAGCGTGATATCAAAGCGGTCCCGGAGAGAGGCGGTCAGGGTGAGCCCATATTTCTGGGCGCCGCCGATGAGATGAAAGGCATGGTCATAAACAGCGAGCCTGGGCCGGCGCAGGCCGAGCGCCACTTCCGCCCGTGCCAGATAATTGAGGCCAGCCTGGATCCCGCCCTCAATGGAGATCCTCTCGGCCTCCGCGGCGAATTCAGTCAGCGCCCCGGGGAACCCGGAGCGAAGGCCCCGGATGAACTTAATCGAATGATTATCCGCCATAGGATTCATGAAGACGCCGAGTCATTTTATTTCGGCCGGTTCTTTCTCTTTTTCCAAACTCCCCTGGAGGTCCCCGACCTTGTTGATCAAGACGACCAGGCTCTCTTCGCATTCCCCGAGCCGCTCCTCCAGATCCCTGAGTTTTTCCTTGCTCCACCGCGACCTCAGGAGGACGACTTTGAGCAGGTCGAAAGAACTTCGGTTATAGCGATTCTGCTTGTCCAAGAGCATCCGGGTATAGAGGTCGACCCAATTCATTAAGGTCCGCTTGAAGAAGAGGACAGGCGCGCCTAGGATCCTCCGGTGTGACTTCAACGCCCCGGGCTCAGATTTTAAGACGATGTTTTCTTTGATGTCCGCCAGACTCTTTTCGATGAAGGGCTCCAGATCCCGCTCCGCCAAGTCCAGGGCCTCTGTCTGAAATTCGCGGTCGATTTCCCGGTTGACGAGCGCACGGATATCCTCGATCTCCCTTTTCTTCTTCAAGAGGTCGTCTTTCAGCCGCCGGATCTCTTTTTCTGCCGTCTCGTCCATCGTTCCCCTGTCTTCGGTATCTGAAATTCCCTCCGATTTTATATTGATCAAGTTATTATTGCAAGAAAGCCCCTTCCCCAAAAAAGACAAGCTGAACCGAACGGGCTGACGAACCCAAGCCCGAGACAAATTGACGGGGTGATTTGAGGTGTGATAAGAATATCTGGCCATGCGCGTCCTGGCGATCAACGGATTCTACCCCCCTTACTCCCTCACCGGATACGACCTCGGCTGCCGGGACATCGTCGAGAATCTGAAGATCCGGGGCCATGAAATCCGGGTCCTTACCAGCCGCTACTGCTATCAGGACGTGCCCATCGAGGGAGATGTCTACCGGTGGTTGCAGCCGAATTTTCGGGAAAGGGTCGACTGGCGGAGCACCCTCCTCAAAGAGCTCGTCAACCAGACCGCATTCAAACGGACCGTCCGCGATTTCTCACCAGAAGTCGCCCTTTTCTTTCACCCCACTTACGTGTCCGCTTCGCTGGGACTGCTGGCTCGAGAGATGGGTCTTCCCTCGGCATATTACATCGCCAACTTCTGGTATCTCGTCTACGAGAAAGACCACTGGTTCAGGGCCTGGCCGAAGAACGCAAAGGGAGCCATAGCCCTCCGTTATTTCAGCCGCAGATACCGACTCATCCCCCCTTCTCAGCCACTTCAGTTCGGGCAGGCCATGTTCGCAAACCGCTACCTGAAAAGCCTGGCCGAGCAGGTGGGCTTGCCGATGGAAGGATCGAAGGTTGTCCCCTGGGGAATCGATGTCGACCGGTTTTCGCCGGGAAAAAGACCCGCACGGAGACCGCGACGGTTGCTTTATGTCGGGCAGGTCCGGCCGGATAAGAGGATCGACACGATTATCGAGGCTATGGGAATCCTGACCAGCGATTCCAGCCGGAAGGACCTGTTCCTGACGATCGTGGGATATGATCCCTGGAATCCTTCCCTTCGGGTCCCTTCTCACAAGGCTCTGCGGGGTCTGATCGAAAAATGGGGGCTCCAAGAGAAGATCCAGTTCGCCGGCTGGAAACCGCGCCGGGATATGCCGTCTATCTACAGGGAACACGACGTCTTCCTGTTTCCCGGTACCGACGAGGGGATCACGAGCCTCGCCCTTCTCGAGGCTATGGCGTCGGGCTTGGGGATTGTCAGTACGCTCACCCACGGGCATGCGGAAATCCTCAAGGACGGAAAAAATGCCCTTATTTTCCCCCATGCGGATGCGGGACAGTGTGCCCGGCAGGTTGCCCGCGTTCTCGACGATTCTGTTCTGTATGAGTCCTTGCGGACCGAGGCCCGGACGACGACCGAACAGAGATTCCGTCTGGAAAGCACCGTCGAAGATGTTGAAACCGTATTGAAGGAAGCGGCGGAGCGCGCCGCCTTGGTCCAGGTGCCTGCCAGCACAGAAAAAAAGATCTTCCTGGAAGACCCCAACCCTAAGGCTCCCCTGAACCGCTTGGCTGGCCCGGAGAAATCGCGGCTTCGTCTTGGCGCTGTCGCCGTCACCACCCGGACTCTCCTGCGTCCCGGGTTCTTCTGGCAAAAAGGGAGAAGAGCCCTGTATAAGGGCAATTCTATGGCTCTGCTTATCAAGCTCCCCGTGCTTTATGAAGCTTTCTTCCATCTGGCCGGCCGGCGTCCCGTTAAGTCAGAAGAGGACGAGCTCAACCCGAAAAATATCCTCATCATCCAGCTGGCTGATATCGGCGACATGGTCTTGAGCAGCGCGTTTCTCCGGGAGTTACGCCGTCATTATCCGAAGGCATGGATCGGTCTGGTCGTCCAACCGTCCATGGTCAACTTGGTCGAAAAATGTCCTGACATCGACGAAGTCATCCCGTTCCGGTGGAGGACATTCAAAGACTGGGGAAACGCTTTTTCCGGTCATTTCCGCTGGTGGCTCCAGACAACCCTCCTGACCGCCCACAGGTTTTGGAGGCGCCATATAGACATGGCGATCTCCCTGCGCTGGAATAATGACGCCTCCCAGGCCGCCGCCCTGACCTTGATGTATACGAGCGGAGCTCCTGTTCGGGTGGCCTACCGGGATATCCCCCATGACAGGATCCCATACCGGGTGACGGATATCAACCGTCTGATCACCCGGGGCCCCGTCCGTGCCTACCTCAAGCATGAAGTCGACCTCCAGATGGAGATTCTTTCGTCGCTGGGTGCGAAACCATCAACCCCGCGGGTCCGGGTCTGGACCGGCCCGGACGACGAGGATTTTGCCCGGAATGCGCTGAGCCGAGCCGGATTCCGCACCGGCGGGCCGATCATCTCCCTCGCTCCCGGCGCTGCCTGGCCGTTCCGCCGCTGGCCGTCCGACCGGTTCATCGCCCTAGGCAGATGGCTGCAGGAAACCTATGGAGCGAACATCGTCATCCTGGCCGCCCCTAACGAGTTGGAGCTGGCCCGCCGGGTCGAGCAAGGATTGCCCGATGACAAAACGGTCAGCCTGGCCGGAAAGACGACCATCCGCCAGATGGCGGCTGTTCTCAGACACTGCCGGCTGTTTATCGGCAATGACTCCGGTCCGATTCACGTGGCGGCGGGTGTCGGCATCCCCGTGGTTGGATTTTTTGGGCCGGGCGAATATGAGAGATTCAAGCCCGCGGGCATTGACCACGAGGCCATCCGCCTGGGACTCCCCTGCAGCCCCTGTTCCCAAAACTGCGCCTTCAATGATCCCCGCTGCATCAAGGGGATCTCCCTGGAGCGGACCAAAGAGGTCGTTGCCGGAATACTCAGCCAAACGCCCTGAACTCCGCCTTGCTTTGTTCCAATAAAGGGAGCAGAGGAAGCCGATCAGGGTATTTCTGATGATTCGGCTAGGATCGAGAAGGGCGAAAAGGCCGGAAGCGCTGGGAAACGGAGGGCCGGGAGAGAAGCCGGCAGCCCGGCGGCCGGATCACCAGGCCCTATTCATAGACCAGGATCTCGACCCGCCTGTTCTCGGCCCGGCCGTCCTTGGTCTTATTATCGGCGAGGGGAGCGGTGCTTCCGAAGCTGATCACCTGCATCCTGTGAAGCGGGATCCGGTACTGCTTGTAGAAATATTCCATCACCGCTTCCGCACGTTTCTTCCCCAGGAGCAGGTTGTAGGATTCATCTCCGGTGCTGTCCGTATGACCCTGAATCTCGAGATAGACACCTCGGTTCGCCTCGACGAGTTTTTGGACGAACATATCCAACGACGCCTTGGCCTCGGGGCCGAGCTCAAAGCTGTCGAATTTGAATTTCGCCTGGTCATTCTTCAGGATCTCTTTGAAAAGAAGTTTCCCCTGGGCGGCCTTTTTGACCTCTTCGATCTTGCCATCCACGGACTTGATCTCGTCCCGCTGCTGGGTGATGAGGGATCCGAGGGTCGTCAACCGCTCGTCGTGCTCCTTGAGCCGTTTCTGGTTTTCTTCGATGGCGCTCTCGATACCCACGACTTTCTCATCGACCGTAGCCGTCTCCTGGCGAACATATTTTTTGGTGGCGCAGCCGGGGATAAGAGTCAAGCCGATCACCACGCCAAGCCCGACCAAGAAAACAATCCCTTTATTCTTCATCGTTTCATCCCTCCTCACGAAGGCTTATCCTGCACTCAAGAAACCGTGCCCTCCGTTATTTAAGCACCTCTTTCCGAAAAAAACAAGCTCCTTGCCTATTCCGTCTCTCGAAGTGCCTTTCCCCAATAACGTGGCTTTAGAAACGATCCCTGAAGACGCGTCGCTAATATCCCTCTCGTGTCCTCACCTTGTATTTCTTCCTGGGAACGACAACTCGGATCCTCCGGTACTCGTTCTTTAGAGATTTGTAGGATGTATAACCGATGATGTACTGGTGGCTGAGTTCATTTTTTATTTCGCGGAAGGCGGCCGCCAGTTCGCTCGGCCGATTGGCGATGAAAATCCGGCCTCCGGTCGCCCGGGAGAATCTTTCCAGGGCGCTGACGATCCCCGCCGAAGTCAGGCTGGAAGAACGCTTGTACGCCTTCAAAAACTGTTCGCTCAGCGGGATCTTGTAGCCGACGGCATAGATCGGCACATCGACCAGCCTGGCGATTGCGACGGCCTGGATCGGTGTCAACCGGCTGTCATTCTCGATCCCGTCGGTGATGAGCAGAATGGCCCGCTTCTCGTTCTTCCCCCGGTTGGCGAACTCCGGGGAGGCGGCGACGGCGTCGTTGAGCGCGGTCTGTCCGTAAGCGTATGTTCTGTCCAGTTCGGAGAGAAATTCCTCTTTGTCATCGGAGAATCCTGCTGCCACCTCCACTTCCCCGTCGGCAAAAATGAGGAGTGAAGCTTCATCCCGGGCGTTGAGGAGGATGCTCAGAAGATAGCGGAGTCCCTCCTTGCTTTCCCTCAGCTTATCCTGGAGATCCATGCTGCCGCTGACATCGAGGAGAACGGTCAGGCTGATCGGGGCGTCGAAGTCATGCTTGAAATAGGTGATGGCCTGCTCGGCGTTGTTCTCGTAAACCGCAAAATCTTCCTGGTCCAGGTCGTTGATATACTTTCCGCTTTTGTCCTGGACGGTGACGGAGATAGCGATGGCGCTGACCGAAATCTGATGCTCCAAGCCGGGCTTTTTCTCCTGGGCAAGGGAAAGCGACCAGATCCCGGACACGGCCAACGTTAGAAGCAATCCGCTCACGACGAGCTGTTTCGGCCGCATCTTCATTTATAGCTTATACCCGACGCTTTCCTTTAACAAGATGACGTGATAAATTGGGGCCGGCTGACCATGAAAAAGCTCAATATCTCGCAGGTAGACGCCCTGTTTTCCAACGGAAGTTATCCGATAGAGTTTCTTTTTCTCTTCAGAGATCCCTTCGATATGGATAAAATGCGGCAGGCTCTGCGAGGGTTGACCTCTTCTTTCTGGCCGCTGTACGGGGAGCACAGGGACGGTACGGTCTTTTTCGATGGCTACCGGGAAGAGGATTATTTCGCCGAAGAGGCTGTTAACCGGCAAATAGACATCCCCGGGATGAAAGAAAACGAGTTGGAAACCTATTCCCGCTTCCGCCTGCCGGAGACCAAGAAATTGTTCTTCCTGAAAGCCATCCGCTTCAAAAACGGCCTGATCTTGATACCGAAAATGAACCACCTGGCTGGGGACGGATACAGCTATTTTTTCTTTCTGACAGCGTTGGCTGGTTTGTCCCGGCCGGGCCGAACATCCTTCAAGTCATCCTTAATCAAATCGCTGTTCAAGCCTCACCACCGCCGGACGATTCTCAAAGAATTCTCCTTCCGGGGAGCGGATCTGGGGCCGCCGCCTCATGCCGACAGGTTCGTTCTGGAAGCCGAAACGATCCCCAGAAAGGACGTCCAATCCGTCATCCGGGAAGCCGCTGCTTCGGGCAACCTCCGGATCTCCACGAACGATGTCCTATCCGCTCTGGCTACAAAAAGGATGGCCGCCAGACCCAATGAAGCCTGGGGGGAAACGGTCGACCTCACCATACCCATCGATGTCCGAAGGCATATCGGTGAGTACGGCCCCAGATTCTTCGGCAACGGCATCATGCTGCATTCGCTTCAGTTCAAGAAAGCCCATCTCGCACATTCCTCCCCCATGGATATCGCCTTCGAGATCAGAAGGTCCATGCCGACCTTGTCAAAGATGACCTATATCGATTATTTGACTGGGCTGGAAAAAATCCTTGTGGAAGGCCGATTGGACAAGTTCAAACCGTTCGACCCGGAATCCGGATGCCTGGTGACGAACCTCTCCAGGCTGCCGGTGGATAAGCTGGATTTCGGGACGGGCCGGCCCGACCTCATTCTCCCGTTGACAGTGGAGAGAAACTCGGCGGGGATATTAGCGGACGGGGATAATTTTGTCCTGAGACTCGTTTATTAGCGTCGCGGCCGCGTCTTGGCCAATACAGTTCGTCCGGGCTACTCGTCCAAGACCTCGTAAACCATGACCTTAGTGCTTCGACCGCGGAGAAGACGGGGACCGATCTCTTTGAGCTTGAATTTCCCGGCCACCCGCCGATACGTTTCCTCCCCGATCAGGATCTGATCGGGTTCGGCCAGCGCTTCCAGCCGGGAAGCTATATTGACCGTATCACCGATGACTGTATAATCGAGGCGCTTGGGAGAGCCGATGTTGCCGGCCACGACATGGCCGGTGTTAATCCCGATCCGGACCTTGTACCTTCGTTTCTCGCTCAGGTTTTTCACCAAGAGCTTTAGCTTCTGCCGCATGCTCAAGGCGACTCGGACGGCCCGCTCGGCATCGTCCTCCCTCTCCATCGGCGCTCCGAATACGGCCATCACTCCGTCTCCTATATACTTGTCCAGAGTGCCGTTATGGGCAAAGACGATATCCGTCATCAGGGAGAAATATTCGTTCAGGAATAGGTTGACCTCCCGCGGAGTCATGGCCTCGGAGAGCCGGGTGAACCCGATGATATCGGCGAACAGGATCGTCGCCTCCTGATCCTTCGCCTCCATGAACACAGGATTGGCCTCATGTTTGGCCTCGAGCAGCGCTTCGATGATCTGCGGAGAATGATAACGGGAAAGCCAAACCCGCAGTCTTTCTTCCTCCTTGATCTTTTCGTTGAGGCTGACCTGTTCCAGGACCAGTGACATCTGGCAGCCGATGGATTTGAGGAGCTCGAGGTCGTCCGGCCGGAATTGGTTATCGAGCCGGGTGCTGTTGAGCTGGATGACGCCGATGATCCGATCATCCTTCCACAGGGGAACGCACATAGATGACCTGATCTT
>CAYOZW010000008.1:0-12705 GCA_964408495.1 uncultured Eubacteriales bacterium | reverse complement strand
GATGGATCAGGCTGTCGGTGGCCACGAACCGGGAGTCCGCTAGGGCATCCGAAGTCAGGAGGGCAACCCGGTCCTTGATCACCTTTTTGATGAGCGTCCGGCTCGCCTTAGGCTGGCCTTCCTGGCGGAGTCTCTCCTCCCTGAACTTGACAACGATGGGAGAGAATTCCTCATCCGATTCCGGATCGACCAAGATCAAGAACCCGTAATCGGCATCGATCACCTTGAAGACGAGGTCCATGACCTTCCGGAACAACTCGTTGTGGTCTGGTATGGCTGTGAGCTGCCGGCTGATCTCGTAGAGGACGAACAGCATCTTGTTGCTCCTCTCAAGGGAGGAGACCGATTCCGGCGCCCTCTCGGATAGTGTCGACTGTTCGACAGCCGATCTTTTCCCCGGGGGGGACGGCCGGGCTCTCCGAGGGATGATGACCGACTCCAAGCCGAGACGCGAACAGTCCTCGGCCTTGATCTGGATGGTCTGGAGCTTCCATTGGCCAAGGTCATCGTCTTTTTCGATGACCAGATCCCGGCCGTGGGATGAGTCATCATGCTCTCCAGTCAAAAAGACCAGCTTGGCCGGTCCGATCCTAATCTCGTCGTTCTCCTTCAAGAGAGCGCTCTTGATCTTTTGACCGTTAATCCTGACCTGGTTGTGGCTCCCGAGGTCCTTCATGATAAAGCCCCGGTCGCTCTTTTCAATCTCGGCGTGAAATCGTGAGATGCGAGGATCGGGCAGGACGATATCATTGTCCTTAACGCGACCGATGGTCATTTTCGATTTCTTGAGGAAGACAACATCCGTGCCGCCATCGGGGAAGACAATCCGGAGACGCGAACCGGCTTTCTTGGCTGCGGAGGAGTCCCCTTTGACCATTTTATCGAGCCATCTTCTTGTTCAGCTCCCTGATCCGGTGGGACATTTTCTCCAGGATCCGGAAGGCCAGTGAGGGGTCCTCGGTGATCCGCCGGAGTAGGGTTCTCTTATCGATGGTCAATGCGCGGACTGGACCCAGGGTACGAACGGTCGCGGAGCGAACCTCATGGTCGAAGAGGGCCATCTCGCCGAAAAAATCCCCCCGGCCTAGTTCGGCCAGGCGAACTTCCTTTCCTTCGGTTTCGTGGATCACTTCGACCCGGCCGTCAAGGATCTCGTACATGCAATCCCCGATTTCTCCCTGGCGGACAATCGAATCCCCCTCGCTATACTCTTTGCCCAGATTTTTTGACAAAATCAGACCTCCTTCATCGGCCCCTTCTCTTCGAAGGGCGAATCTCACTGAGGATACTCTTGACCAACGATGCCAAAAAGGAAGGATGAAGGGCCCGCCGGAAGACATCCCGATAGGGAGCGCTTCCCGTGAACATATCCCACAGGACCATGCTCATCGGGCGGGCCCCGCCGGAGCGGCTCTGTTCGGCCCTGACCATGCGCAGGATTCCCCTTCGGGTAAGGCGACTCTTATGCATCAGGGGAACGAAGGTGAAGATCCACGTCCCGATTCGGTTGTCTCTGTCCAGCGAACGGTAGGTCTTCCCAAAATGGCGCTGGAAATCCGGGGCCGCGATCCCCTCGAAGACGGCTGTCGAGGCGGCTGCCTTGGCGGTGCGGTAGGCCGCTCCTATTCCGTCCTTGTACAGACGGCTGACTCCGCAATCACCGATAAAAACTATCCCGTCGTCATAGGGCGAAACGGCCGCACCGAGGTACATCTGGGGCATGCACTGGCAGACGTTCTGGTCGCCGCTCCATCCCGGTGGAAAGCAGCTCTTGACCTCGGGAGCGTTCAGGAAGGCGGAGATGAGCTCCCGGTCGATCTTTTCACCCAGCAAACAAGTGGTGACGTAATCCCCCTTCGGAATGATGGCGGCGAACTTCAAGCGCGGTATATCGAGAAGGAAGGTGTGCATGCAGCTCCCCAGGTATTTGCCGACCGTTTCCTCCCCTAGGTGGAACTCGCAGATGAACGTTTTCGTCGTTTCCGGGGCCCGGTATTCTAGGCCGAGATTTTGAAAAAGTTTCAAAGCCGGAGAGTTGACTCCGAAGGCAGCCGCGACCAGGTCATAATCCTGGACTTCTCCCTCGCGGGTCTTGACTTGAATGCGTCCGTTCCTGCGGGTGAGCCCTTCCACTCTGCCGGGAATCATCCGGACGCCCTTTTTTTCGGCCATCCGCTTGAGAAAGCCGTCGAAACCTTCACCTTCGGCCGCTCTTAGTCCCTTTGGACCCTGGCCGCGGAAAACGGCGCCTATCCTCTTTTCCTGGAGGGGAGTCTCAATCCGGACGCTGCCGACATCCATATGAAGCATATAGGCATCGATCCCCCGCCGAACGACGGTATCGGGAAGGTCGATGCCCTCGAGGGCCAGAATTTGGACGAGGGATTCGGAGACAATCCCTCCGCACATGTTGCAACCGGGAGGTCCGGGCCGGGTGAAATCGCGGCTCTCGTAGAGGTCGACCTGGATCCGGGTGCCGAACCGCTGGGCCATTTCGAGAAGGAAGTAGCCGAAGAACGAACCGGCCGGGCCGCCTCCCAGGACTGCCACCTGCGAGCCGTCGTCCAATTTGAGCTTGCCTCTGTCCTTCTCTGCTGCCATCGTCCCCCCGTTTATATGAAATGCCCCGAGGACCTGTCAAGCGCCTTGATCGACTCTATCGGAATGATATCATTATATCTCTGCATCCGAGTGTCAGATCTATTGGGGTTGGCTCGCGCCGGCTTTTCCCAGGGAAATCAGGGGAGAAACAAGTGCCGAGGGCCGGACTCGAACCGGCACGGAGCTTGCGCTCCGAGGGATTTTAAGTCCCTTGCGTCTTCCCGTTCCGCCACCCCGGCGGTTCGGGGACATTATACCAAAGTCTTCCCCAAAATAGCTCATAAAGATGCAGCCCGATTCAGAGCGTATTCTTCAAGACGGCGGGCTTGAGGCAAATGCAATTTGGGCTTTACAATCCCGATGGCCGCGGTAAAATAATCCTGATCGAATAGACATGCGGATGGCGTGGGTCGCCGGCCTATTCTTCATCTGAACCGGGAGAGGCAGCATGGGATTGACCAGACATCCCCTCAAGGATACTTTTCCCATCCCCCGCAAAACGCGAAAATCGCTCAAGAAGCAGATGTCCCGCTGGAATCGGCGCCGGGCAAAAAGAGAGCCCGAGTTCGCTCTGAGAAAGCACAGGTATAAGGGATGGTACTGGTGAAATGAGCGGACCTAAGGGCCAGATTGAAGGAGAGCGTACAGCGATGTCAAAAAAAAGGATTATGGCGCTTCTTATGGCGGCGGGGATGCTGATTCCCGGCGCTTTCCTGGGAGCCGGGAGCGTTTCGCCGAACCCAAGACAGGACGGTGCCGCCGGAGCCGCCCGGATTATCATCGACTCCGATCTGGGAAAAACCAGAATCAGTCGTGATATTTACGGCCACTTCTCCGAACATCTCGGACATTGCATTTACCAAGGGTTCTGGGTTGGCGCCGAAAGCCCGATTCCCAATATCGGCGGCATCAGGAGTGATGTGGTCGAGGCCTTGAAAAGGATAAAGATTCCGGTTCTTCGCTGGCCGGGGGGATGTTTCGCCGACGAATACCACTGGAAGGACGGCATCGGACCCTCTGAAAGCCGTCCGACCATGGTCAATACCCATTGGGGCGGGGTGACGGAGAACAACCATTTCGGGACGCACGAGTTCATGCGCCTTTGTGAGCTCCTCGGTGCCGAGCCCTACATCACCGGCAATGTCGGCAGCGGCACCGTCCAGGAGATCCAGGAATGGGTCGAGTATTTGACCTTCGACGGGCAGAGCCCGATGGCCGACCTGCGCCGCAAAAACGGCCGTAACCAGCCCTGGAAAATCAAGTACTTCGGCCTCGGAAACGAGACCTGGGGATGCGGCGGCAGCATGCGCCCCGAATATTATGCCGACGTCTACCGTCGCTACCAGACCTATGTCCGGAATTTCCCGGGAAACCGGATCTACAAAATCGCCTGTGGGTCGTCATCCGACGATTACAACTGGACGGAGATATTGATGCGGGAAGCCGGGCGTCAGATGTCCGGCCTCAGCCTCCATCATTACACCGTTCCCGGCGGCTGGAACAGCAAAAACTCGGCCACCGAGTTTGGCGAGAAGGACTGGTATGAAACCATGGCTCTGGCCGCCCTCATAGACGAGTTGATCGCCAAACATTCGACCATCATGGACCTCTATGACCCCGAAAAAAGGGTCGGGCTGATCGTCGATGAATGGGGGACCTGGTATCAGGTCGAAAAGGGAACGAATCCGGGGTTCTTGTATCAGCAGAACACGCTCCGCGACGCCCTGGTGGCCGGGCTGAGCCTCAATATATTCAACAACCACTGTGACCGGGTAAGGATGGCCAACCTCGCCCAGACGATCAACGTCCTTCAGGCTCTCATCTTGACGGAAGGCGAAAAGCTCGTCCTGACTCCGACCTATCATGTCTTCGACCTCTACAAAGTCCACCAGGACGCTACTTTGCTGCCTACGGACGTCGCCTGCGATACCTTCGTCTACAGGGGGAAAAAGTACCCGCTGCTGAGCGTCTCCGCCTCGAAAGACGCAGCCGGGGCTATTCATGTTTCGGTCTGCAACCTTGATCCCGGGAAACCGACGCCCCTCGAATGCGAAATCCGCGGCTGCCGTCCGTCGGGAGTGAGCGGATGGATTCTGACGGCCGACGAAATCCGGGCCCACAACACCTTCGTCAGGCCGGACGCCGTCGTTCCGGCGGCGTTCGCTGCTGCCGTGCTCAAGGACGGCAAGCTTCAAGCGGAGATTCCGGCCAGGTCGGTGGTCGTCCTCGAAATCAAGTCATAAGCGACAGATCCGAGCGTTCAATAAGAATAAGTTCAGTCCCCTATTCTTTCCAGAAAATCTTGAACGCTCACCAGGTTTAGCCACGGGATCCTGCTCTGATCCAGCAAATCATAGGTCAATCGTATTCAATATCGCCGTCCTTCTGATTCTGAGGCGGGGCGGGATCAAATCAAGATGAAGCATGGACAGCATTTTTTCCTTTTTTCAGAAAACCCCGGACTCAGCTGATTTCCTCCGCCCCTTCTCGTAGTGCGGTGATTCGCCGATGAGCCCGGCAAGGACCGCGGCGACGGCGGTGAGCCCTGCCAGGATAAGGAGCGAGGTCGTCATCGCCCCCGATTCCGGCGCTTTGAGCGCATCCATCCCGAAGATAAAGGCGATCCCGGAGATCTGGCCCATGACCAGGAGCAGGGTATTGGATGTGGCCTCCGGAGCTGGGTAGGTGATCTCAGCCGCATACTGGAATCCGATGGGCCCGGCGCTCAGCAGGAAGAAGCCGAAGACAAAACCGGAAACGAGCAGCAGCCAGTAGCTCGTCGAATAGGTAATGCCGAGAAGGCCGGGCACGAGCCCGATGAGCGCCAGCAAAATGAACGGCTTCCGGCGCCGGCTCTGATCGGAGATTAGGGAGATAAACACGGCACCGATGATGCCGCCGCCAAGCATCAATCCGCCCAAGACCCCAGCCTGGGAGATGCTGAACCCACGTGGGCGGACGATGTTCTCGATCCAGGTCGAAACGCTGTTGAACATCCCCAACCCGACAAAGAACATGATGAGAAGAAAGATAAAATCGCGCAGGCGGAGCATGGACTTGAGGCCCTCCAGCATCCTGACCCGGTCTTCTTCGCCGGCCGGTGTCGGCGGGCGCTCGCGGGCGAGGAGAAGGAAGAGAACGGCCGCGGCGGCCGCGGCGATGCCATAGACAAGAAGCATCCTCGATATCCCGATATGAAGGGCAAGAATAGGAGTGAGAAACATCGCTAACAGGGGGCCCAGATAAAGCGCCAGTGTGCCGATGGCGGAGGCGGTCGCCCGCTCTTCGGCCGGAAACCAGCGGGCGGCGATCTTGGTGATCGCGCCGATGACAAACGGCTGGCCAACGGCGATCCCAACCTGCGAAACAAGTACGACCGTAAAGTTAGAAGCGAATATTCCCCTGGTCAGGCCAAAGACCGCGGTCAACACCGCTCCAAAACCGACTGCTTTTCGGAATCCCCAGGTATCGATTGCATAAGCCGATGGCAAGAAAATCAGGACGAACACGATCATGAAGCTCATGGAGAGAAGCCCGATCATCAAGTCGGAGGTCTGGTAGAAGCGCGCCGCCGCGCCCGTGATCGGGGCGAACGTGATCCAGAGAACCTGAGTCATGATCGCGATGGCCATAAAAGCGAGAAGGACAATCCAGCGATAGCCGTAGGTCTTGAAGTTTTTTCCTTCGTTCATTTGTTTCTCCTCGCCTCTGGGCTAGAACCGTATTCCCAGGCTAAGCCCGCGGGGATTCAGATGGCAATAAAAACGGCTATCTCCGGGCGGCCGGAAAATGGCCCCTTGTTTTCCCAAGTATCGGATTTCGTAGTTTTCGAGGTCGCGGATGGCCCGGCGGGGCTGAGTGTAGATATTCAGGAGCGAGATGGCCTCGCCGCTGGCAAAGGTGAGAAGGCCGTCAGACCAGGGGCGGTCAAAGGCCAGGACCGTTACCAACCCGGCGGCGGCGTTGGCCCCAAGGTTGAGGAGATGCGTTAGCCAGCCGCGTCCGTCCCTCTCTCTTTTCGCACACTCGCGGAGGATCTCCTCGGCCTTCTGGAGTTTAACCCGGCACTCCTCGGGTGTCTCCTCGGGCATGACGCGGAGCCTATTCGGGCCATAGGCCGGGACGAAAGGATCGATAAGGAGGCCGCCCACTCCGAGCGCAAAAGTCGCACTCCCCACCAGCATGTCCTCTGCAAGGCCTCGATCGGAGACCAGTTGTCCGGTCTCGGGTTCGAGCTTCACATCTTTCCAGTGGACAGCGGCCAGGCTTCCCATGACCGCGGCTCCCGCCGAGTATCCGGCGATCCAGCCGTACCACCAGGCCTTGGCCCGGGTTTGGGCGGAGCCGAGCGCGTCCTCGATAAAACTTAGCCGCTCCCTGACCTGTTCATCGGACAGAGTCCGCAGCCCCTGGGGAAATGCATCGCCCAGGGAAATGCCAAGGACGAACAAGGCGATCCAAGAAATCCGCCCTAATCGGCACTCACGAAAGATGTTTTTAGGGGAAAACCTTTTCATTTTGTTTGGAGGCTCCTCGTCTGACCACGTTTTTTGCCAGGCGAAATCACCTGTTGCGATGAAATATAGGTTTCTCCGCGGGCAAAGTCAAACATTTTTGCTTCCCTTTTCTCAATTTCTTCCTTCCTTCGAATGCCTAAAAATTCGGACCCAAGATCTTGAAAGAAAGGCTGTCCTGGGCCACTTTGATGCTAACGTCTCCGGCCTGGAGAAAGAGCTCATAGGTCAACGGCGTTGTCGTTTCCATAAGGCTCAAGCCCCTGACGACGGCCCCGAACCCTGTCGATTCCAGGCATTTGACCTGCGCCTCCCGGCTTTCTGCGGGCGGAAGGTAATAAATCGAAATCGACCCTGAACAGAAAGGCTGCCCCCTTCTTGTAAAAATGGCATAGAGGAGCAACCGGTCTCGGGCATCCGAATCGGTATTCATGACCTGAACAAGCAGAGAGGGGATGTAGACGTCTCCCGATTCAGTGCTTCTCTTCGTATATCCGGCATCTCTCACGATGACTGAGGTCTTGGACAGCAGCGCATTTTCCTTCTCCACTCTCGCCTGCAACGCCTTCTTGTCTTTGGTGGAAAGCTGGCCGGAAAAACGCACGATCAGGCTGACTGCAACGACTAAGAACAGGATAACCGGAATAATCAGGACGACCTTGTTGAGGATCTCCAGAAAACCGGGTCTCTCTTTTTTATAATCCTGGAACACCAGCTTCTCCCTTGAGGGGTGAATCTTGATGAGTTTAATGCCAATGCGATTCGTTTTCAATATCTGTCAGATCCTTGGGTAAAGGCACGATCTAGAGCGGTTTTAATCCTGCTCTTTTTTTCCGCCAGCGGCAGAAGGGAGAATATGAGTATAAAGGAATTCGATCGGCTTGTGCTGATCGGTGCGGGAGCGGGTGTCGCCATTGACCACCACGATCATATCGTACTCGGGTATGACAAAGATGTACTGGGCTTTGAATCCCATCGCGGCAGCGATATTCTGCCGGCCGTCGCCGGCAGGGTCCGGCGAGAGGATCCACCAGAGATATCCGTAGCCGATGACGCCCTGGCCTTTCGCTCCGAAATCCACATGCTTACGGAAAGAATCCCGAACCCATTCCTCAGGCACGACCTGCTCCTTTCCCCATCGCCCCCCCTGAAGGTAAAGCTGGCCCAATTTGGCCGTATCGCGGGGCTTCAGGTTCAACCCGCCTCCGGTGTGGGGGTGGCCTTCCCGGTTCTTAAACCAGAAATACTGGTTGATTTGGAGTGATTTGAAGAGGGAGCCTTCGGCGTAGGCATCAGCGTGCCTTCCGGTGCGGTTCTTGAGCATGCTGGAAATCAGGATGACACCTCCGCTGTCATACATAAAGCCTGCCCCCGGCGGCCTGAGCATAGGCCGGTCGAGATAGAACTTGTCCCAACCCCTCTCCAGCCGGTTCAGCTGGAAATGGGGGGAATCCGGCCCATTCTCATGATAATCCGTACCGCTCCTCATGGTCAGGAGATGTTTGAGCCGGAGGGATGCTTTTCGCTCATCCAGATTGGCGATGTCGCTCCTTTCCGGGAAAAAATCCAAAACCTTCTCTTCGACCCCTTTAAATTCTCCCCTGGCAATGGCTATCCCCACCAGAGCGGAGGTGAAGCTTTTCGAAACAGATTGAAGCATGTGCAGCTTTTCGGCCTGCCAGCCGTCGAAATATTCTTCCAGGACCAGAAAACCGTGGCGGACGATCAGAAGGCAATGAAGTCTCGGGTACCTCACCCCTTCCCGGATGAGCTCCACCAGCTCGTTCAGCCGGACGGGATCCAGCCCCTGCTCCTCCGGTGTGGAGACGGGCCACTCCCAGACCACCGGCTCTTGATCAGACCTCGGAGCAGGCTTGGAATCATTTTTCTGGCCAACGGAAATGGCCGGCAACGTCAAACCGGATAAGGTCAGGCAAAAAACGAGGCCGGGGATGATAGGCGAATTATGGGCCATTCGAAGCCTCCTCTTCCGGAGCGTTCGGGGTTATGTCCTGGAAGCAATCGTTTCGTTGTTTCAATACGTATCTGAAAACAAATCGTTTATCCAGAGGTCTCTTTCAGAAACCCGACTTTATGGAAACGGCCCCAAGAGATGTTCAATCCTGAAGTCGCTCCGGCGTCAGCCTGGGCAAGGGAGGCCATTACAATCTCGGATATTGTGCGACAAAATGATCTCTGCAAAGTACTATTAATGGAGGTCCCATGGCTAAACATGTCCTTAAAACAGCCCTATTGATAGCGATTGTCTGCAGTGTGATAACCCCGCTCCTGCTAGCCCGGGCACGGCCACAGGATGACAAAACCCAGCAAGTCGACGCTCTATTCAAAGAATATGACCGCCGGGACTCGCCCGGCGCGGCCATCATCGTCGTTCATAATGGAAAGACCGTCCTTCAAAGAGAATACGGCTCGGCCAACCTGGAATATGGAATTCCGATTACTTCCCGGACGGTCTTCCACGTCGGCTCTGTATCCAAGCAATTCACGGCCTTCTCCATTCTGTTGCTCGAATATCAGGACCGTCTGTCCCTCGACGACGATGTCAGAAAGTATCTTCCGGAGGTGCCGGATTTCGGGAAGCCGATCACCTTAAGACACTTGCTCCATCATCAGAGCGGTTTGCGGGAACAGGAGACGCTCTTTCAAATATCCGGGATCTCGACGGCGGATGTCATCGAGACGTCCCACATCCTCAAGCTGGTCAGCCGGCAGAAAGAACTTAATTTCAATCCGGGTGAGGATATAAGCTATAGCAACACAGGCTACGTCTTGCTGGCCCAGGTGGTAGAAAAAGTGACCGGCGTCTCATTCCGCAAATGGACTCGGGAGAACATCTTCAACCCTCTGGCCATGAAGGACAGCCAGTTCAACGATAATGCCGCTCGGATCGTCAGAGACCGCGCCTATCCGTATTACACGATCGATGGAAAGGATCTCCAAAAGGGAATCCTCAGCTATTCCTACGTTGGTCCGACCAGCCTGCTCACGACCTCGGAAGATATGGCCAAATGGCTGCTCAATTTCGATCCACCCAAGGTAGGAAACCCGGTGATAATGCACAGGATGCTTTTTGAATCCGGCAAGCTCGAAAACGGCGAAGATCCCGGCTATGGGTACGGGATTGGCGTTTTGAGCTACCGCGGTTTGCGGGTGAGCTGGCACAGCGGCCATGATGCCGGGTATCGAGCCTTCGCGGCTTATTTCCCGGGACAGAAATTCGGGATCGCTGTTCTGAGCAATTTCTATTCCATCAATCCCATGAGCTTGGGAAAAAAGATTGCGGATATCTATCTTTCCGGATTGATGTCGCCCGAATCCACCGAACCAGACACCCGGCCGGAGGAACCCGGGAAACCCGAATCAGCACGATCCTTCTCACTCAACAGGAAACAGCTCGCTGAATTCACGGGCGACTATCTAAGTGATGAACTGGAGACGACATACCATGTCCTTTTGGTCGGAGATCGATTGGTGATGCGGCATTGGAGAAACGAGGATGTCGTCCTGGCGCCCACAGGCCCGGACCAATTCACAGGAGACCGGGAATGTGCGGCGACAATTCGGTTTTTGAGGAGCGCGACCGCCGGAATCACCGGCTTCAGGCTGACCGCCGGCCAGGTACGAAGCCTGTTGTTCAAGAGGCTGGGTCGCTAAGGAAAAACAGGTTAGCGTTTATTGGCGCGGGATCCCTTTTTATAGACCCGCCGAAGCTGGTCGATACGACTCTTGGATAGGAATACACAGTCGCTGATCTCCGCCCTGGAGTAGGCCACGTCTTCTGCGTGATCCTCGCAGGATGGCGCGCCGCAGAGGCCACAGTTGAGCAAGGGAAGGGCCTTTTGGATCTCTTCCGACTTCTTCTTCCGTATCACCCTTTCGCGCAGGTCGAGGACGTCCCGGGAGAAGCTCCGAGGTCTGATGGAGCTTCGCATGGAAAAATCCTCGCTGGCATACCGACGGGCCACTTCCGCTTCAAATGCGGGGGTTGGCTTGGGCATATTGGCTTTGAGATACAGGTCTTTGCTACGGGCCACATAGAGGTTCTCGACGGTCAAGTTTCCCCCGACGCATCCTCCGAGACAGGCGTGGCATTCTAGAAAATCGATGTTCTTGAGCTTTCCCTTTTCGATGTCATCGAAAACCTTGATGATATCCGTCAGGCCGGAGAGCGGGAGGTAGTGCTCCCGGGAAAGATTAGGGAATTCCCCCTCCGGATTTCCCCAGTGGAAGAGTTCTCCCGATTCCAGGAAGTGACGTTGAGTATCCTCCTTGGATTTGGAGCCGTCCTTGAGCAATCGGTAGAGGATGTCGTTATAGATCTCGGAGATGCCGATGGCTCCGTCCAGATAGCTCTTTCCTTCCTCGGCCGGCTGCAGGATGGAGATGCTCTTGGCCTGGCACGGTGTGATGTAGATGGCCGCGATCTCCTCTGGCTTCAGGCCCAGCTCCCGGGAATACTTACGTTTCACCTCTCGCCCTGCGATCTCCCGCGGGACATCGATCGGCAGAAGCTGGTCGACCATGCTGGGGTAGGCGACCTGGACGAGACGGACGACGACCGGGCAGGAGTCGGAGATCAGGGGGAACGGCCCCGGCCAATTCTGAACGCAATCCGTGATGGTCCGGTTGACTAGCTCGATATCGACGGCATATTCCCAGACCGCGTCAAAACCCAGATCGAGCAGCGCCCGTCCAACCTGGGCCGGCGTGTCGTTCAGTCCAAACTGGGTAAAAAGCGCCGGCGAAGCCACTGCGACCTTGAATTTGAAGTCGTCCAGCTCAGCCAATGAGATCGTAGTCGCAGATATAGCCCTGGACGGGCAGGCTTGGAGACAGGACCCGCAATCGATGCAGAGTTCCGGGATGAGGTGCGCCTTGCCGTTCTTTACCCGGATGGCTTGGGTGGGACAGGCCCGCATGCAGTGCATCCGGCCGGCGCACTTGGTGGTGTCGATCTTGAACCCGTGGGTCAGTTCAACCATGGGAGTTTAACCTGATCCTGGCAAAAACCTGCGTCCCTTTTCCTATCTCCGACTCGATACAGAAGTCATCGGAATTTTTCTTCATGTTGGGCAGTCCCATCCCAAACCCGAATCCCATATCCCGCATTTCGTCTGAAGCTGTAGAATATCCTTCTTGGAGTGCCAAGTCGATATCCGGAATCCCCGGTCCTTCGTCCTCCACCTCCAAGCTGATGTCCTTATCTGTCAGGATGAGGGTCAGTGTTCCCCTCCTGGCATACATGACCACGTTCATCTCCGCTTCGAAGGCCACGACGACGACCCGCCTGAGACAGGCCGCTTCGATATCCAGGTCCCTGAGAATGACCTTGATTTCACTCGAGATCTCGCCCGCCTTGTCAAAATTCCCGCCCTGAATCTCGTAGCTCTCCCGTAGCAGCTCAGCGGCCATCAAGACACACCCTTGAGCCCTTTGTTATAAAGAATCCCGCAGATATCGAACATGACCATCTTGGTGATCATGACCGGGATCCGTTTCTGCTTGGCGAAATCGACCACCTTCTTGTCCGGCCGCTTTCCCCGGCAGTAGATGACGGCACTCACTCCCG
>CAYOZW010000007.1:35155-35473 GCA_964408495.1 uncultured Eubacteriales bacterium | reverse complement strand
CGATGTCCGGTGAGATAGACACGGTCCACCCTTTGGGGGAGTTGCTCGATCAGCCGATCGCGGAGGGATTTCATCCTCTCCCCTCGCTCGGCTAGTTTTGTTAGGGCGAGTTCGGCCGCCTGCCCCATGCCGACAATCCCGGCGACGTTTTCCGTGCCGCCGCGGCGGCCCCCTTCCTGGATGCCGTGATCCTTGGTTTTGAGGTCACAGCGCGGCTTGGAGGGGCGTTCTGGAGAGCCGAGGCGAAGGGCGATTACTTCAGCATGGGCTTTCTCCCCGCCGGCACCATCGGAGGATTCGGTGCGACGGCTTCCGCCT